>JBIKIB010000039.1:0-15685 GCA_044361845.1 Chitinophagaceae bacterium
CATAACCCGAAACAAAACTGATGATCGTCTCAGACAATCTTCAGAGAATTTTCACACGTAACTTATCCATATGCCAGAAACTAATGTCTACGATGCTATTGTTGTCGGCTCCGGTATATCCGGCGGATATGCAGCAAAAGAACTGACTGAAAAAGGCCTCAAAGTGATCATGCTGGAAAGAGGACGGGATGTGAAACATGGTGTCGACTACCCAAGTGCCAATAAAAATCCATGGGATTTCCCACATCGCGGCGGGAGAACACAAGAAATGATCCGCGAATATCCCGTGCTTAAAAGAGACTACCCCCTCAATGAAACGAATCTGGACTTCTGGGTCAAAGACAGCGAATGCCCTTACACTGAAATAAAAAGATTCGATTGGTTCAGAGGATACCATGTTGGTGGACGGTCCCTCATGTGGGGCAGACAAAGCTATCGCCTTTGCGAAGATGATTTCGAAGCCAATGCAAGAGAAGGTATAGGAACCGATTGGCCCATAAGATACAAAGACCTTGCAGCTTGGTACGACCGCGTCGAAAAATTCGCCGGTATCAGCGGATCGAAAGAAGGTCTTTCCGTTCTTCCAGATGGACAGTTCCAGCCCCCAATGGAAATGACCTGTGTGGAAAAAGATGTCGCTGCACGAATAACGGCTCATTATAAAGGGCAACGAAGGATGATCATTGGACGTGTAGCAAACCTCACAAGCCCTTTGCCCGGAAGAACAAATTGCCAATATCGTAATAAATGCTGGCTGGGATGCCCATTCGGTGCGTATTTCAGTACACAATCAGCCACTTTGCCGGCAGCAATGGCTACTGGCAACCTCACATTGCGGCCGTTCTCCATCGTAACAAAAATTCTTTACGATAAGGATACCAAAAAAGCAACAGGTGTTGAAGTCCTTGACACCGAAAACAACCAAACCTACGAATACAAAGCCAAAATAGTCTTCCTGAATGCCTCCACACTCAACTCCACCTGGATCCTCATGAACTCCGCCACAGACGTCTGGAAAGATGGTTTGGGAAGCAGCAGCGGACAACTAGGACACAATCTGATGGATCACCACCTAGGCGTAAGAGTCAATGGTTGGGTTGAGGGTTATGAAGACAAATATTACTATGGACGAAGGCCAAACGGCATCTACATTCCCCGTTTTCGAAACATCAATGGAGATAAACGCGACTACCTGCGAGGATTCGGTTATCAGGGTGGGGGCAGCCGGGGAGGCTGGAGCCGGAATGTTGCAGAACTGAACATCGGATCAGACCTGAAAGAAGCCCTCACAGAACCCGGACGCTGGACCATGGGTATGGGTGGCTTCGGAGAAATCCTGCCATATCACGAGAATAAAGCCACACTGGACAAATCCAAAACAGACAAATGGGGTCTGAATGTCCTCGCTATAGACTGCGAACTGAAAGACAACGAAAAGAAAATGCGCAAGGATATGCTCAACGACGGATTGGAAATTCTAGAAGCCGCCGGAGTGAAAGATGTATCAGGTTTCGATGGTGATGGTACCCCGGGCCGCGGTATCCACGAAATGGGTACGGCACGCATGGGAACAGACCCTAAAAACTCTGTTCTAAATAAATGGAACCAAATCTGGGATGCTAAAAACGTCTTCGTAACAGATGGTTCATTCATGACCTCCGCTTCCTGCGTCAACCCATCACTCACCTATATGGCCGTGACCGCGAGAGCAGCAGACTATGCCGTTAGTGAACTTAAAAAAGGCAATCTTTAATGATCAATTCTTCGTACCATCTCTGACTGGGGCGATGAATTTGTTGAAGGAATTAAAATCCATTGGGAAAAGAATCTTATAACTTCGATGCTATTGTCATCGGCTCCGGAATAACCGGAGGTTGGGCCGCAAAAGAACTCTGCGAACGCGGACTCAAAACCCTATTGCTGGAAAGAGGCCGACCGGTTGAACACATAAAAGATTATGTGACCGCCTCTATGCCCCCCTGGGAACTGGAACATCGTGGTAGGCTCACATCTGATGAGATCGAAAAATTCAGAATCCAAACACGACACTTCTCCATCCGTGAAGAAACAAAACATTTCTTTGTCAACGACCTTGAAAACCCCTACCACGAACAAAAACGCTATGATTGGATCAGAACCGATGTTCTCGGTGGCCGGTCCCTACTCTGGGGAAGGATGAGCTTCCGGTGGAGTGATGTCGACTTCGAAGCAAATGCCAAAGATGGTAATGGTATCGATTGGCCAATTCGATACAAAGACCTCGCACCCTGGTACGAACATGTGGAAAGATTCGTGGGAATCAGCGGATTGGCCCAAGGAATACCAACCCTTCCGGATAGCTTATTCCAGGCACCCATGGAACTCAACTGCGCTGAAAAAATCCTTAAACAAAAAGTAGAAAACATATTTCCTGAACGACATGTTATACCAGGCAGGGTTGCCAATCTGACACAAAAACTCCCCGGACGCGATGCTTGTCAATACCGTAACCTTTGCGACAGGGGTTGTCCTTTCGGTGCCTATTTTAGTAGCCAATCATCCACTTTGCCAGCCGCTCAAATGACAGGCAATCTGACAGTAAGAACCCAGTCAATAGCAAACAGAATTCTTTTTGATGATAAAACCCAACAGGCAACCGGAGTGGAAATCATCGACATTGAAAATGGCAAAACATACGAATACAAAGCGAAACTCATCTTCGTCAATGCATCTACCTTAGCATCAACACACTTATTACTCAACTCACAAAGCAACAGATTCCCCACCGGGATGGGTAATGAACACGACATTGTTGGAAGATTCCTTATGGACCACCACCGCAGCGGTGGCATAAGCGGACGGTTTGAAGGATTAGAAGACAAATACCATTTCGGCCGTAAACCTGTCGGATTCTTTATCCCCCGTTTTGTCAATTACCATGGCAAAGAAAAAAACTATCTAAGAGGGTACAACTGCCAGGGAAATGGAAACAGAGATCGGAATAATAACACCGATGGAATCGGCGATAAACTAAAAAAATCCCTCACGGAAGCCGGAGAATGGTCAATCAGAATGAACGCTTATGGAGAATGCCTGCCTTATGCCGACAACCAAGCAACACTCCATGATAACTTGAAAGACAAATGGGGACGACCCGCTCTGTCAATCAATGCCAGCTTTAAAGAAAATGAAAAACGCATGCGCGATGACGCCATTATGGCCATGAAGGAAATGATGGAGACGGCCGGTGCAAAAGATATTAAAAGCCTCGGAAACATGTCTTTTATTGGCAATGCTAACCACGAAATGGGCACGATCCGGATGGGAAATGACCCCAGATCCTCTGTACTTAACAAATGGAATCAATTGCACACCGTCAACAACGTCTTCGTGACAGACGGCTCCTGCATGACATCCTCCGCATCAGTTAACCCTTCTCTTACCTACATGGCACTTACCGCCCGTGCAGTCGATTACGCCCTTCGTGAACTCCGAAAAGGAAATATCTAAAAACCTTATCAACACAGTACCCTTCTTCCCGCTCACGTTATTGCTTACCTTCGTGATATGCTAAAGGAAATATTGCAGAAGGCCGCATTGGATGCCGGCAAACTGATCAAAGAACGTTTTAACTCCGGATTCAGAATAGATAACAAAGAAGGATTGAACAACCTGGTGACAGATGTCGATCATGCATCTGAAAACCTGATCATGGAAATCATCCAAAAAGAATTCCCTGGACATTTCATACTCAGCGAAGAAACAGGAGAAGTTAGAATGGACTCTGCCTACAAATGGATCATCGACCCCATTGATGGAACAGTGAACTACGCTAACGGCATCCCGATCTGCTGTGTTAGCATCGGTGTGGAATACGAAGGATCAATGGTGCTGGGCGTCGTTTACAACCCATTCCTTGACGAATATTTTTTTGCGGAAAAAGGAAAGGGGGCTACACTCAACGGAAAAAAATTGTGCGTGAGTGATAAACACAATGTCTGGGAATCTTGTCTCGCAACCGGATTCCCTTATAGCTATCTCGATACGCCCAATAGCCCACTTGACGTATTCGGTAGACTCATCAGCAGGGGAGTACCCGTTCGCCGGTTGGGATCTGCCGCAATAGACCTTTGCTGGGTGGCAGCTGGTCGTTTCGACGGGTTCTATGAACATAAGCTGAATGCCTGGGATAGTGCCGCAGGGTATCTTATGGTCGAAGAGGCTGGCGGAAAAGTGACCGACTTTGAGGGACGACCCTACTCCCCTTATCAGCCTCATATCGTTGCAACAAATGGAAAGATTCATGATAGATTGCTGAAGGTGATTCATAATGATATCTGATCTCTTTTCATCGTCGACGATACTCGAACCCTTGAAACAAATGCAATGATCATGTCAACGACTTTTCTGAATGCTTAGCCCAAATACGGTGATAGCTTAATTTTACAGCATGGAACAACGAACAGAAGTATCGGACTACGGCGAATTCGGACTCATACACCACCTTACCAAAAATATAGAAATACAAAACGCATCCACCATCCTCGGTGTGGGTGACGATGCCGCTGTCATCGACCACTTCGGTAAACAAACCGTGGTGACAACCGACCTGCTTATTGAAGGTGTACATTTCGACCTGACATACACTCCACTAAAACACCTCGGTTACAAAAGCATTGTCGTTAATCTGAGCGATATCTATGCAATGAACGCCACCCCCACTCAAGTGACGGTAAGCATCGGCATCAGCAACAGATTAAGCGTCGAAGCACTTGAAGAATTTTATGACGGAATTTATGCTGCCTGTGATAAATACGGAGTTGACCTTGTCGGAGGAGACACGGCTTCTTCCCAAAAAGGATTTATCATTTCCATTACCGCATTGGGAGAAGTACTGGCAGAAAAAGTAGTGAAACGCAGCACCGCAAAAAAAGGCGACCTGCTCTGCTGCAGCGGCGACCTCGGTGCAGCTTACCTTGGACTGCTTTTTTTAGAACGCGAAAAAAGAATTTTTCTCGAAAACCCGGCTATTAAACCAGACCTTGGAGGACAAGACTATGTCATTGGCCGATTGCTGAAGCCTGAAGCGAGAAAAGAAATTATCGAATTTTTCGAATCCGAAAATATCCTCCCAACATCAATGATGGACATCAGCGATGGTCTAAGTTCCGAAATTTTACACATTTGCGAAAAAAGCGCAGTGGGATGCACGCTATATGAAGATAAACTCCCAATCATGGAAAATACCAGAATGGCCGCGTTTACTTTCGAAATGGATCCAACAGCATGCGCACTAAGCGGCGGCGAAGACTATGAGTTGGTTTTCACCATTAAACCCGAAGATTACGAAAAAACGAGACAACATCCCCTCATCAGTATCATTGGCCATATCACAGATGCCGATGAAAGCGCAAAAATCATCACAAAAGGCGGCAATACTCATAAATTAACAGCACAAGGCTGGAATGCTTTCCGAAAATAGTACTACCCGGTATTTTAACCTCAATACCCAATAGAAGCAAAAGGATGATGAAAGGCTATCCGCATACATCGTATAGTCAGTTTCTCCTGGTAACACTGACCGGCTTCCTGCTTCTTGGTTGTTCCGTCAGTAGAAAAGCGTACTCCCCTTTACAGAAATTTCCTCCGGCAGCACTTCGCTCAGATTTTGACATCTTGCAAGATGTACTAGAGAAGTTTCACCCCTCCCTATATGCTTATACGCCCAAAAGCACGATTGACTTTGCTTTCGAACGATATCGAAACGCGATATCAGACTCTATGACAGAACAACAATTCGCTTTTCACATCGTGAGCCCGGTAATCACACAAATCCGCTGCGGACACACGACCCTCTCCTTGTCAAAACAATATCTTCAATATTTCAGAAACATCAGTTTACCATCATTTCCACTCTATCTGAAAGTTTGGAAAGACACCATGATGGTAACACGAAACCTCCATAAAAATGATTCCCTTTTGAAAAAAGGTACACAGATAACATCCATCAATGGTATGAATGTGGAACAAATCAAGAATATCCTGTTTCGCTTCCTCCCTACGGACGGGTTTGCAGATAATATCAATTACATAAGACTAAGCACCGCTTTTCCTTATTACTACCGTAACATTCTTGGATTGGAAAAAGAATACCTGGTGGGATTCATCGATTCCTCCTTTCAAGAACAAATCATAAAAACGCCATGCTTCTTTCCTGAACCAGATACAGGCCGGATAAATCCCTCAAATATTATTAACAAAGAGAAAAAAGTATCGACAGCAAAATATTTGAACAACCTCAGCATCAAATACGATACTTTGAATGCTTGCGCCATCATGAATATCCCTTCTTTCGACAGACCGCAGCTGATGAAAAGATTCTACCGCCACGCTTTCAATAACATCAAATCCAAAAAAATACGATCCCTTGTCATCGACGTTCGAAATAACGGTGGCGGAAATGTTGACAACCAGGTACAACTGACAAGATACCTAAAACCACACGCCTTTCGAGTAACAGATACAGCTGCAGCTATTCGCCAGAGTTTCAAAGGCTACAGAAAAGTTTTTAATAATGAATGGGGAAACGAACTTGTCTTACGCTTTTTAACTTCAAGAAAACAAGATGGAAAATACCACTTGAGATATTGGGAAAATCATGTGTTTAAACCAAAGAAATCAACATTCTTCCATGGACAGATCTATCTAATTACGGGTGGCCCTACATTTTCTGCAGCATCCCTTTTCTGCAATAGCCTTAAAAGTCAGCAAAACGTTAGTTTGATCGGTGAAGAAACCGGCGGGGGACAATATTCAAATAACGGACTATTAATTCCGTCTGTCACCCTTCCCAATACACAGACCAGGATCCGGGTCCCCCTGTTCAGAATGGTACCAGATAAAAATGCCCATAATTCAGGCAAAGGAGTGATGCCAGACATTCCCGTATATCCAACCGCCGAATCTGTCAGGAAAGGAAACGACATTAAACTTGAAATGGTAATGTCCTTGATAAAAGCACGTAATACCCATAAAATACCCAATTGATCAGAGTATCAGAAAGGGATCACCATCTTTCCAAAATGGCATCTGCCTTCTAATATCATCAAGCTTGTTCCTCTCAATGGTTGTGGTGATTACTCCCTCATTATGTGAAAGCACATGACTTATTTCTCCCTGGGGATCCGATATAAGGCTATAGCCGCTATGGTAAACTCCATTTCCATCATGGCCAACCCGATTCACACCCACAACGAAACATTGATTTTCAATTGCCCTTGCCGGAAGTAATGTCCTCCACGCATGCACCCGACGATCCGGCCAGTTGGCCACATAAACCAAAAGATCATATTCTGGCTGCGCATCATCCTCCGAAATAACCTGCCTTGTCCATACCGGAAACCGAAGGTCATAACAAATGCAAAGATTGATGCGCCATCCCTTTACGGATGCAATCAAACGCTTAACACCTGATCGATAATGCTCATCCTCCCCGGCCAGACTGAAACAATGCCTTTTGTCATAATGTCCAAAAACACCATTCGGCAACATCCATATCAACCTGTTATAGTATAACCCCTCCTCCTTAATGATCAAACTCCCTGTAATAATGGCTTTTTTTTGAGCAGAAACCCTCTTCATCCATTGAACAGAGACACCATCCATAGTCTCTGCAAAAACTTCCGGACGCATGCTGAAACCAGTAGAGAACATTTCCGGAAGGATAATCACTTCCGTTTTTTCAGAGATTCCCATGATTTTTCGCTCAAACATCTCAAGATTGGCTGTCTTATCCTCCCAGAAAAGATCCGATTGAATGATGGTAATTGTCAAATCCGACATACCCCAAAAATATGGAAATGAACAGGACTATCACATCTGACAAAAATCTCAACTGAAATATTTAAGCATACGACATTTGCGCTTGACAATCTTTGACACAAAATAGTTTGCACTCTCCTTGATGACTTTTTGTGACACAGATCATTAAAGATCATTCCAAACTCAAAGTACGGATCGTGAATTGAACTAACTCCGCCTCAAATCCCTTCTGTATCAGATATGCCTGTGTTTTTACGCTTCGGATGAAATCGGTTTGATCCGAATTGTTGAAACTATTCCATTTTTCCTTTGCAAGTGAGGATAACAACTTTAAGTAATCGTCCTCGTCTATAGACTCAAGCCCTCGCTTGATATTATAATCACTTACTTGCTTTTGACGAAGTTCATAACGAATCTTAATACGGCCCCAATGCTTCAACCTGAAATGCCCCCCCGCATATGCAATTGCAAATCGCTCCTCATTAAGGTAGTCATCCGTAATCAATTCTGCCATCAAAGCCTCTACATCATCCTTCCACAATCCATAACCATATAGCTTTTGTCTGACTTCAGCGTGTGACCTTTCCTGATATGCACAATAATGCTGTACTTTTTGCCGTGCCTGTGATGGTGTGTATGTTTTGCGGAATGCCAAATGATGCGTTCTTTAAGATACGAATCTGGTATTGATGGCAGATACCAGAAGCATGAAAAATATTTTACAAAATACGCTGGTTTCCGAGCAAAATGTTTAAAAGTTGGATATTTTCTTAGCACCTATCCGACTATATTTGCCTAAGTAATCACACGGAAATTCATATGAAATTCATTGTATCGTCCTCCGCCTTATTAAAGCAACTGCAACACATCGTTGGCGTTATCAGTGCAAATACGGTTCTCCCTATCCTGGAGGATTTCCTCTTTGACATCGGCAAAAATAGCCTAACTGTTGTCGGTTCAGACCTTGAGACGATGATAAAGATACAGATGGATATCGAAGCAAAGGAAACAGGAAGGGTTTGTATCCCTGCTAAAATCCTGATGGATTCACTAAAAAACTTACCGGATCAGCCTCTTACCTTCAGCATAGATAAAAACTATGGCCTGGAAATCACCAGCGACAATGGGAAATACAAGGTAATGGGTGAAAACCCAGTTAGTTTTCCTAAAGAACCCGCAGCGGATGATGCAAACAGCTTTCAAATGAGCGCCAATGCACTCATGACAGCCATAAACAAGACGGTCTTTGCCGTGAGCAGCGATGACCTTCGTCCAGCTATGACCGGGGTATTCTTTGAACTGAATGAAAAAAGCCTTACAGTTGTTGCAACCGACGCACACCGACTGGTCAAATATCGAAGGAAAGATGTTTCTTGCCCCAATGCTGACAGCTTCATAGTACCCAAAAAACCTCTGAACCTGCTGAAAAATGCCATTCCCGATAACGATGACCAACTGGAAATATCATATAATAAAAACCACTTGTTCATACGACATGGCAGTTTGCAAATGGTTTGCCGCCTGATTGATGCTAGATTTCCGGATTACCGAGTCGTCATCCCTGTAGAAAACCCTTACAGGATGACTGTAAATCGCGCGGAATTCCAAAATGCACTACGAAGGGTTAGTGTTTTTAGCAATAAAAGCACCAATCAAGTCGCTCTGAATATCAGTGGAAGTGAACTACAACTCGCCGCGCAGGATGTTGACTTCAGCTTTGAAGGAAATGAACGAATGGGATGCCGATACGACGGAGAAGACTTGCAAATCGCTTTCAATGCAAAATTTATGGTTGAAATGCTGAACTGCACCCAAAGCCCAGAAGTCAGGTTGGAACTCGCAACATCCACAAAAGCCGGAATCATGAAACCAATGGAGGAAGATGAAAATGAAGAACTATTGATGTTGGTCATGCCTCTTATGCTCAATCAATAATAAAATCTAAGCATTAACATATCAACAAACTGCTCAAAAAAAGGATGTCATAACATCCTTTTTTTTTAACCCAAAATTCATACCTTCTACAAAAGAATTGGATATGGATAAATTCATCCAGTATTTTCAAGAACTCGAAAAACACCCCCTTCAAAGAGGTGCATTTTTTGTTGGATCACTCCTGTTGCTTTGGGCAATAGAATCAGGTATACCCCTGATGCAAATGCAATATAAAAAAACAAAGAAACAGCACGCAATGGTGAATATAGGATTCACCATCATTCATTTTGCAATACACACAATTCTTGCCATCTTCATTCTTAAGATCTCAGACTGGACAGCTAACAACAATTTCGGTCTAATCCACTGGCTAGGATCTGGAATCATTATGACCATTGTCATTTCTGCACTAACAATGGATTTTTTTGCTGGCTGGCTTTGCCATTTTGTAGAACATAAAATTCCCCTCTTTTGGCGCTTCCACCTGGTGCATCATTCCGACAATAATGTGGATGTTACTACAGGACTCCGACACCATCCTCTCGAAAGTGTTTGGAGGGGTCTATTCTTTTTTATCGGAATATTCATTGCCGGTGCACCAATGTATGCCGTAATGATTTTCCAAACTTTACTCGTTGCTATTACAGGTTTTACACATGCTAATATAAGCCTGCCGACATGGTTGGATAAAGTCATAAGCTATGTGCTGGTTTCACCAAATATGCACAAAGTTCACCACCACTGGAAACAACCTTTTACAGATAGCAATTACGGCGCCGTTTTTTCTATCTGGGATCGTCTACTCGGCACACTCTTAACGCTTGAACCGGGAAAAATTAAATACGGACTTGACCGTTATTATCCAAATGAAAAAGATGAGGATTTTGTTTCCCTAATGAAACGACCTTTTTTAAAACTTAAAGATTAAGTACCCCTTTGCTTTTTAACCCATACGATCATTTCTAATGAATGCTTTTGCTGTAATTCCTGCTCGATACGCCGCAACACGGTTTCCAGCAAAACTCATGCAAAAACTGGGTGATAAAACAGTCATCAGACATACATACGAAAATACTATTGCCACAGGCCTATTTAATCAGGTTTGGGTAGTCACTGATAGTCCTATAATCTTTGATGAAATCGCATCTTTGGGAGGTCTTGTGAAGATGAGTACTGGAAATCATGAAAGTGGTAGCGACCGTATTGCTGAAGCAGTGAAAGATCTCAATGTAGATGTTGTAGTCAATGTCCAAGGGGATGAACCATTCATACAAAAAAAGCCACTGGGAGACCTGTTACAGGTCTTTAACGAAAAAGAAGTTCAAGTAGCATCCTTGATGCAAAAAATAACAGAACGCATCGATATCGACAATCCAAACATCGTGAAAGTTGTTTGCGATATTCATAAAAATGCCTTGTATTTCAGTAGATCAGCAATACCGTACAATCGAAATACCAACCCAACAACCGACTACTATAGACATATTGGCGTATATGCATTCCGAAAAGAAACCCTTATTCGTTTCACAAATTGGCCGATGGGCGTTTTAGAACAATCTGAAAAACTTGAACAACTTCGATATCTCGAAAATGGCATCAGTATTAAAATGGTACTAACGTCTTTTTCTGGTATTGGCATCGATACACCTGAAGATCTTGAAAAAGCAAAAACGCTGCTGGACCGATAACTCGCTCTAAACCTTGGAAATTCCCAATTCCTCCTGAATTTTTTCAAGGCTTTTCCCCTTTGTCTCCGGAAGAAATTTCCAAACGAAAACGAAATGGAGTACCATCATAACGGTATAAAAAAGAAAAGAATAATAACCCCCGTTGGGACTGCTTTTAACAATTACAGGAAATGCATAAGATATTATAGCCGCCATGATCCAATGCGTCGAACTACCTAAAGATCCACCCTGTGATCGAACAGAATTTGGGAATATTTCATTTATGAATACCCAAATAACCGCTCCCTGAGAAAATGCAAAAAAGCCTATAAAACCTATCAGATACCAAACAACATTGGAATCTGTAACACCCGGATTGCGAAAAGCAAATGCTGTAAGACCTAGGAAAAAGATCATACCAACAGATCCAATCAATAGAAGCTTCTTGCGTCCAAATCTGTCAATCAGTGTCATCGCTATTAACGTAAACAATAGGTTTGCCGCACCAATATAGATAGATTGAAGGTAGGCGTTCGATGTGTCAAATCCAGCCATCTCAAAAATTCGCTTGGAATAATAAATAATAGCATTTATTCCTGATAACTGATTGAACATTGCTAAAATAACGGCCAATAGGATTGGTTTTATGAACTTTTTCTGGAATAGATATTCCTTTTTTGCGCTTACAGATGCTCTTATATCAGCTATTACCTGCAATGGATCAGCTTCACCAATTTTGTTCATTACGGGTATCGCTTTGTCGATCATATTGTTCAGAACAAGCCAGCGTGGAGATTCAGGGATTGATCTCACTAATATCGCATACAAACCTGCAGGAATAACCATGATCCCAAGCATCCATCTCCAAGAATCTTCTCCGGATGATGCAAAGAAATAGTTTGATATATATGCTAGAAGTATACCTAATACAATATTCAACTGGAATGAACCCGCTAACCTGCCACGCAATTTCGCAGGAGAAATTTCGGAAATATACATGGGTCCGACAACGGACGATGCCCCCACAGCAACGCCACCAATAAAACGGAAAAAAATGAATAGAAAAAGTCCATTTGAAATGGCACAACCAAGCGCAGATATCACATACATAAGGCCAATCAGGAACAATGTCTGCTTTCGACCATATCGTTGTGCTGGAAAACCAGCCAATAATGACCCAAGTACGGTACCAAAAAGACTCGATGCTACCGTCAAACCCAGTTGGCTGGCTGATAATCCCCAAAGGTTTTCAATGGTTTGTTCAGCTCCCGAAATAACAGCTGTTTCAAAGCCAAAGAGAAATCCACCCAATGCGGCGATTAGGGCAATGCGCACAGAATAAGTCATGGCAACGATTTTGTTTAATAGTCAGAAAGATAAAAAAGTTGATCGATTTATTGTGTAATTTTTCTGCGTAATTATAATTTATGATCAAAGGACAGTATTTAAAGATCCTGGGAGTAGAAAACTTCTTTACATCAAAAAGAACAAAAGAAATTCTCGATGTGAATCCAACAGTGATCCCAATAAGAGAAGAAGCTAGGGATATATCTGTAATGATTTACGACTTTGATTCAGATAGTTTGGAGGAGTTGCAGTCAACAAATGTAGAAGACTGCCTAAGATTTAAAAACAATAATCGACTAAGCTGGATCAATATCGATGGTCTTCGGAAAACAGAAATTGAAAAAATTTGTGAAATCTTCGGCGTGCACTATCTCCTAGTGGAAGATATACTGAGCGTTAACCAACGTCCAAAAATGGACGAAGTTGAAGATGTTTTATTTTGTTTGTTGAATATGCTATATTTCAACGAAGAAAAGAAATCAATAGAGTCGGAACAGATAAGCTTTGTACTAGGCAAGTCATTTGTGATTTCATTTCAGGAAGATGCTAGCCGAGATGTGTTCGATCCCTTGAGGAATCGACTTAAAATTTCTAAAAGCCAACTTCGTCAAAAATCTGCCGATCACCTTCTATATGCCATGCTGGATATGATAGTTGATAATTACTTTCTGGTAATGGAGAAACTTGGCGAAATGATTGAAATGGCAGAAGAAGAAGTTATAAAGAAAAGCAATACAAACTCCCTCGCTCGAATAAATCATCTTCGAAAAGAACAAATTATCCTGAAGAGAAATATTGCTCCGGTTAGGGACATGATATCAGGAATCATTCGGAGTGAAAGCGAACTTTTAGAAGATAAAACAACTAAATATTTCAAAGATGTTTATGACCACATTGTACAAGCCAATGATCTCAGTGAGAACTATCGTGATATTATCATGAGCCTGCAAGACCTTTATATTAACAACGTGAACCTTCGAATGAATGAAGTTATGAAGGTCATGGCGATCGTTACATGTGTTCTCGCTCCGGCAACAGTTATCGGGGGTATTTTCGGCATGAACTTCGACATCATACCATATAGCCATAACCCTTGGGGATTCTATCTCGCGGTTGCCGTCATGCTGATAATCCCAATTTGGATGCTTTGGATTTTTAAGAACCGTGGTTGGTTTTGATATACTTCTGAATAGATCCTACTCATGATTTCCTTTTATAAACAGGTACTGTGCTACATGGCTCCCCATACATTAAAGCCTTTACCACACGTTGAAGAATCCTCGTAATTTCCATATATGCATATTCCCCAATTTTCCTATCACCACAACCTTTTACGACAACTCGCTTATCTTCAAAATCTGCAACCTGAATCGAAGACATTGCCTTAAACATTAAATGCTTCTCCATTTCTGAAATTGTTCCCATATACATTTCAAATGCTACGCCACTGAGTTTACTTGCAATCAACATGTATGCCCATGCTGGAATGATAGCATCCACAGAACAAAATACTGCGACTCCTTTTCCCGTAAAATCTGTCCATTCTTGCGTTTCCATTGCACTACGGAATTCTTTTTCTTTCAGAATCTGTCCCATGAATAGAAAAGGGGCTAAATCAAAAGAAACCATTTGATTTGTCGGCAGAAAACACTCTAAGTCAATTGTTACCAAACCACTTTCTGAAACTTTATTCTGAATGATGCTTTCCATTTTTTTTTAATGTTTTTCCTTGTATCATGAAAACTCTAAAAGAGTCTTTTTGTTTGAAGAAATAAGAAAAAAAGCCACCCTAAAAGAGTGGCTTTAAAATATAATTTTATTTACGTTCAATAACCTGCTTTCATTCGGTTATCCTCTATTTTGGCTGATTTTCGAAGCGCCTCCAATGTACTGAAATTTGCATACTGCTTGAGTTGAGATTCCTGTGCCTTCTTTTGCATCATTACATCCACATTTTGAGAAGGCATTGCTCCTAATCGGTTTACCCTTACCATAAATACACCGTTCAATCCTTCAATTGGTTCAGAAACCTTATTAACAAGAGATTTATTGAAAGCCGCTCCAATGACTTTCGGCTCATTTCCCAATTCCGGTATGAAGGGATTAGCAAACATTACCGAATCTGCACTCATAACCTGTAAATTATTCGCTGTGGCTGTGGCCTCTAGCGAACTTCCTTTAACGAACTTCTTAGTGATCTCAGCAGCTTTCTTTCTATTCCTCAATATGGGTTCTACAGTCATTCGGGCCGTTGCCGCTGGTTGAACTCCCTCCTCAAGAGAACCTGTAACCAGCAATACAACATACTTGTCTTTCAAATCAAACGGTTCTGATACTGTTCCAACTTTATTCTCAAATATCCACTTTACCATGGCACGCGATGGCATACCCGCTACAGAATAATCCATTTCACGAATATTGTCAGCTAATCGCTTACTCAATGTCATTTTTGAAATATTGTCTTCGAATGTTTTAATATCCCTACTGTTACCAGCAAATTGGGTTGCAGAAGAAGATGCAATATTGTCAGTCTCCGGACTCGAAAGAATCTTTTTAGAGAGATATGCCATTTTGTATGACTCTTCAAAGTTCTTCTGGTTTAGCACTTCTATTATATGATACCCAAATGAGGTCTTGACTACTTCTCTGCTACCAGTCGGTTTGTACAAAATGAAATCTCCGAATTCTTTCGCAAGATTTGTGATATCCACTGATGAAAATGTATACTCCCCACGATTTGACTTGCTTCCTTCGTCCTCGCTGAGCGTTGCTGCCATTAGACCGAAATCCACACCACCCTTTATGGCATAGAATATGCTATCGATCTTCTTCTTGGCAGTACTATCATCTCTGCGCATTTGGCCAGTTCTCGGATCAGTAGTTCCAATGAGGATGTGCCGACACTTTACAGAATCAGGAAGAGTCCTTGTGTCCAG
>JBIKIB010000311.1:0-4795 GCA_044361845.1 Chitinophagaceae bacterium
CCGGTCCGGCCGGAAGTCCCTTGGCAATAGGCCTCGTAACAATTTCAACCTCAGGATCCAGCATCGGTAACAACAACTCAACCAACTGATTGGGATTCACTCGTCCAATGGCTGTCTCAGCTGAAATGAGTTTTTCCTTGTGCATCTCAATGGCCATTCTTACGGCTGCCACACCATTGCGCTTACCAACACGACATTGCAACATATAGAGCCTGCCCTCCTCGATCGTGAACTCAAGATCCTGCATGTCTTTATAGTGCTTCTCAAGACGCTTCTGGTATTCATTAAGTTCCTTGTACAATGTGGGCATGATTTCCTCAAGTGTCTGCAGATGTTCACTCTGCGCATTCTTCGAGTAGGCATTGACGGGAGCAGGAGTGCGCGTTCCTGCCACCACATCCTCACCCTGAGCATTCACAAGATATTCCCCATAGAACCTGTTCTCACCGGTACCCGGATTACGCGTGAAAGCCACACCAGTGGCACTCTCAACACCCATATTGCCAAATACCATCGCCTGCACGTTTACAGCCGTACCCCACTCGTCAGGAATCTTCTCTATCCGACGATATTCCACAGCACGCTTTCCATTCCAACTGGAAAAAACAGCACTGACACCGCCCCATAGCTGCTCATATGGATCATCTGGGAATGGCCTCCCAATGACTTTCAACACGGTCTTCTTGAAATCCGCTACAAGGGATTTCAATTGTGACACCGTGAGATCCGTATCACTCGCATACCCATTTTGGTGCTTCACAGCCTCCAGCTTCTCATCAAGCAACTTTCGAATACTCTTACCCCCCTTGGGCTGTATCCCTGCCGCCTTCTCCATCACCACATCCGCATACATCATGATCAATCTGCGGTATGCATCATATGCGAATCGCTCATCTCCCGTCTGTGCAATAAGTCCCTTGATCGTATCGCTGTTCAATCCTACATTAAGAATGGTCTCCATCATCCCGGGCATCGAACGCCGGGCTCCGGAACGGATGGATAAAAGAAGCGGATTCCTGACATCACCGAATTTCTTTCCCATCAAATTCTCGGTCGCATGCAGTGCAGCTTTCACCTGCACAGCCAAGATCTTGGGATAAGTATGCTTGTGATCGTAATAATAAGTACACAACTCTGTCGTTATGGTGAATCCCGGAGGTACCGGCAGTCGAAGCTTCGGGTGACCTGCCATCTCCGCCAGATTCGCACCCTTACCGCCCAATAAATTCTTCATCGACTCGTTTCCATCAGCCTTCCCCCCGCCAAAAAAATATACATACTTACGAGAAGCTGAAGGTTTCTTTGTTGAAACTGATTTTGCCATAAATTAGATTTTCAAATTCAGTACAGAGTTATCCCAAACCACTTGACACGACGATGAACCACTGTCAGAAACTTCCATGATTCTGGTCATATTGAAAGATGACCAACTCACTTGCAGAATTCATACGCTAGAATCAAAGTGATCCCAAACGGATGCCGCATCGGTTTTCAGTATGACCCGAAAGGATCCAATTTTGCTTCTTCACGAATGTCGCCCGTAAGTGCATTAAGAAACAATACGATCGATGTGATCTGTGCATTTGTCAATACCCTGTTCAATTCCGCTTTTGCCATCACTTTCACGGAACTGTCAAGGCTTGCAACACTGCCATTGTGGAAATATGGATAGGTCTCTTGAACATTGCGCAAACCTGGAACCTTGAATCTATCCCTGTCAGCTGAATCACCACTCAAGCGCATTCGACCCTCATCATCCACCCGACTGAATGCAAGAGTCCTATAGTCGGTATATATGCCGAACCGCTGAATAGTTGTACCACCCAATGCCACTCCACCATGACAACCTGCACAACCGGTATTGATGAATTCTAGGAGTCCGGCTTTTTCCTCCGAATCCAACGCCTGCAAGTCTCCATCCATGTACATGTCAAAACGAGAAGGACTGAGCAAAGTCCGCTCAAAAGCTGCGATCGCCCGCTTTGCATTTCCATAGCTGACAGGAATATCATCCGCCGGAAATGCTGAGCGGAACATCCGCTGGTACATTGTGTCAGCTCGAAGACGATTGACAATGAAACCCAGGTGTGGAATGGCGATTTCATCCGGATTCAACACCATCTTGCCGGGTTGCTCCTCCAGGGATGTAGCACGTCCATCCCAAAAAAACATATTATGCAAAGCCGCATTGAAAACAGTCGGTACATTCCGACCATACGGGTTGCCTTCCCCCACATCCGGCGATCGCTTATTATCCATACCAAATCGATCCAGCCGGTGGCAACCATTGCAGCTCATAGTGCCTGACTTCGACAGCCTCCTGTCATAAAATAAAAAATACCCAAGCTTAACCTTTACATCACCCACCGGATCCTTTTCATAAATCGAGTGATCGGACACAGGTTTGAAAAAAACAGCAGCCGTTCGCAGTAATACGCTGTCATCCAAAACCTTCACATTGCTTTCCGTTCGCTTTGAACGGATGCATGCAGCCTGCAACAGCATAAAAAAAACCATGAATAGCCATTTCATGTCTCGGATTTGACTCATGAAAATACACGGCAGAAAACAACATAACTATGACTTCGCTCAGGTTGACAAACAAATACTAAATCTTATAAACATTACAAGATTGTATGGATTCTTAAGCCCATGACCAGCCTCATGGTCAACAGCTGATCATTGAACTAATTTGACATCATTAATAACTGAATTTTTGAAAGATCATAACCACACATTGGCTTCCATATTCCGACAGATGGCTGACTGCTACAAATACCTCGGTACAGAACATCGATTCCGGACGATCGCCTACGAACGGGCTGCAAGGACTATGCTGAGCCTCAAACAGGATGTTTCTGCCTTTGCATCCGATATCGATTCCCTTGACAAACTTAAAGGGGTCGGAGAAAGCATCGCAGAGAAGATCATGGAATTCCTGAACACAGGTCGCATAAGAACTTTCGAAAAACTGAAAGCAGAAGTACCAACAGCACTCTTGGACCTCATGGAGATCAATGGAATGGGCCCAGCTACCACCAGATCACTGCATGAACAATTGGGCATCAATAACAAAGAAGAACTCGTGTCGGCTCTAGAAACAGGAAAGCTCTCAGGACTAAAAGGTTTCGGAGAAAAGAAGATTGAAAATATCCGCAAAGCATTGAAAATCAGCAAAGAGACTGGTAATAGAATGCTCCTTGACGAGGCCTTGCAAACAGGTGAGTCCCTGCTTCAAAAAGTCATCTCCATCAGAGGAGTAAAAAAAGCCGAGCTCGCAGGAAGCCTGAGAAGGATGAAAGAAACGGTGGGTGACATAGATCTGATCGTTGCATCTGACCCAGCCGATAAAAAAAACATCATACGCAAATTCACCGGACTGGACGCCGTGGAAAGCATCATCGCTGCTGGTGAAACCAAAGCAAGTGTGATGCTTCACTCCCCCTCGGTCCAGGCAGATATCCGAGTAGTGGATACCAAAGAATATGGAGCCGCATTACTTTATTTCACGGGGTCAAAAGAACATAACATACAGCTCCGAACCATGGCCCGTGAAAAAGACTGGAAAATAAATGAATATGGCCTTTTTGAAAACAAAACAGGTTCAAGACTTTGTAGCGAATCAGAAAACGACATGTATAAAACATTGGGAATGCCATTCATAGAGCCCGAAATGAGGGAGGATAAAGGTGAAATACAACTTGCTCTAAATGGCAAGCTGTCAATACTGGTAAACCTATCGGATATACGGGGAGATATGCAGATGCATAGCAACTGGAGCGATGGATCCTCGGATATTGAAAGCATCGCCCGACATGTCATGCAACATTACCCGGCTTATGATTACATCGTCATGACGGATCATTCTCCGAGCTCAAAGATAGCAGGGGGTCTCACACCCGAAGATTTCCACAGACAATTTCAGGAAATAGACAGCATCAATGAAAAGATCGGTCGTCGATTCATAAAAAAAGGTGTCGAAGTGGATATCCTTCCCGACGGGTCACTGGATCTGGATGATCAAATGCTCAAATCCTTCGAATGGATCACTGCATCAATTCACAACGGATTCACAAGTGACAATACAAAACGACTCATCAGTGCATGTGATCATCCGCTGGTGGATTGCATTGGACACCCTTCCGGGAGATTGATCGGTAAAAGAAATCCTTACCCTGTGGATTGGAATGCGGTGTTCCAAAAAGCTTCGGAAAAAAACATCGTCATTGAAATCAATGCACAACCTCAACGACTCGATATGCATGACGATCTAGTCCGCGAAGCCATGATGGCCGGTGTCATGATGTCCATCAGCACCGACGCTCATGATCTGTCACAGTTCGACTTCATGCGGCTTGGCGTCAGTGTCGCTAGAAGAGGATGGTGTGGCAAAGAAAATATCCTGAACACAAAAAGCTGGGCAGACATATCCAACTTCCGAAAATCACGTCGTGAGAAAAATCATGAACTGATCAAATGAATATCAAACCCATCACCTGTTCATCAACATACCTTTTCTCTGATGTCAGATATGTATAATTCAAAAGGATCCCTTCATTTACGAAACCAAGAGACTTATACAAACCGATAGCCCTGCTATTCGTAGTGGCCACCGTAAGTTCCAGCCGGGTAAATCCGGATGACCGCGCCCGGCCGATCGCAGCTTCAACCATCAATTTCCCATGACCTCTACCACTCCATTCCGGGTCAATGGCTACACCACCCAGATATACGATGTGGCTGTTCCGGTATTTCATCGGCTGCAGTTTGCACATCCCCACTGGATTTCCGTCAA
>JBIKIB010000312.1:0-4794 GCA_044361845.1 Chitinophagaceae bacterium
GTTATGTATGGCTGCCCATCCTTGGCAGCAGCTTCACACTGTCCCTCGATGGGATCTCCTGGATCCTCTGCCTGCTCAACGCGATATCGTTCCCGCTGATCTTTGCGGCCAGTGCACGCAATAGCTATCGCAGGCCGAATGTCTTTTATGGGTTGATGCTCATCGCACAGGCAGGCCTGATGGGTGTGTTCATGGCATTGGATGCGCTTACCTTTTATTTCTTCTGGGAACTCGCGTTGATACCGGTGTATTTCCTGGCGTCCATGTGGGGTGGAGAGAAGCGGATCCAGGCGGCTTTCAAGTTTTTCATTTACACCTTTGTTGGTTCGCTGCTGCTGCTTGTTGGCATCCTATACGTTTACCTGAAGACGCCCGACCAGTCGTTCGCCCTGGCTTCCTTTTATCGGGCGCAACTGACTTTCGGAGAGCAGGGTTGGTTATTCTGGATGTTTTTCATCGCTTTTGCGATCAAGATGCCGGTGTTCCCGTTCCATACCTGGCAGCCTGATGCGTACGAGCAGTCTGCAACCCCCGTCACGATGGTGCTCAGCGGCATCATGGTGAAGATGGGCGTGTTTGCCCTGATGCGATGGCTGCTGCCTGTTTTCCCGGACGTCATCGCGGATTACGATAATATCATCATTGGATTTTCCGTCATCGGTGTCGTGTATGCATCCCTCATGGCGATGCGGCAGGACGATCTGAAGAGACTCGTCGCCTACTCATCCATTGCCCATATCGGGTTGATGAGCGCCGCCATTTTTTCCCTGCAACAGGATGCCTGGCATGGGGCCCTGGTGCAAATGTTCAGCCATGGGATAAACATCATCGGCATGTGGATCGTCATCGAGCTGATCGAACAACAGCTCGGCGTCAGGAAGATCTCAGAGCTGGGCGGTATCGCTCAGAAAGCTCCGACACTCACCATATTCCTCGTCATCATTGCGCTTGCGAATGTGGCCCTTCCACTGACGAATGCATTCGTGGGAGAGTTTCTCATGTTCAGTGGTCTCTTTCGGTTCAACAGCTGGTACGCTGCAGTGGCAGGGATCGGTATCATCCTTTCTGCTGTGTACACCCTGAATATGATCAAGCATGTATTTTACGGGAATACCAACATACTGACGGAAACCATCAACGATATCAGGACAGACCAGCGCATCGTGCTATCCGTCATCGTGGTGCTGATCTTCATGGTGGGCATATACCCTGAACCGATGTTCAGGCTGGTGGAAAATACTTCAGATATCATCCTGAACAGGATACAGACTAAATAACGCTTGAAAGGTTCATATGAATGCGATCATCTTATCGGCTTTTTGGGGAGTGGTGATGATGTACACGGGAGTCGTCACCCGTAATACCCGCATCCACGGGACCATGGCCATCATCGGCATCATCCTGCTGACCCTCTCGGCATGGCTAGAGTTCGCCGGAGTCCAGTTCTTCAGCATCAACCTGTCAGGGATGATGGTCTTCGCACCATACAGCCTTGTGTTCATGATGGTGATGTTCGTCTGCACCCTTTTGTATTTCATCCTTTCAGGCCCCGATATGAAAGATGTCGGGGATCAGGTGTCAGACTACTATGCACTTATATTCTTCGTGCTCACGGGGGTTTCCATCGTAGCGGCTTTCAAGACCCTGCTGATGTTGTTCATCGGCATCGAGATCATGACGATCCCCTTGTACATCCTTGCCGCAAGCGATAAGCGTAACCTTAAAAGCAATGAGGCCGGACTCAAGTATTTCCTGATGGGAACCTTTTCCACGGGATTGATGCTGATGGGTATCGCCCTGTTGTATGGCGCACACGGGACCTTCTTCACCGACGGCATCAACCTGGGTATGGCAGCAGTCTCTCCGCTCACGACTGCAGGGTTGGTCCTTTTGATGATATCCATGGCATTCAAGGTGTCGGCTGCTCCCTTTCATTTCTGGACGCCCGATGTTTATGACGGCACACCCACGGTGTTCACATCCTTTATGGCCACGATCGTGAAAGCTGCTGCTTTCTTCGCATTCCTGCGCCTGTTCGAGAATGCATTCGGTAAGATGCATGTCCAGTGGCAGTTGCTGATCGCGATCATCACCGCTGCGACGTTGCTCATCGGGAACATCACCGCCGTTTTCCAGCAGAGTGTGAAGCGTATGCTCGCGTATTCCAGCATTGCTCAGGCAGGCTTTATGATGCTGGCATTATTCGCACTCAACAGCACCGGGAAGCAGGGATTGATCCTATACGCGGCAGCTTACAGCCTCGCTACGATCGGGATATTCGCCGTGCTCGTGCGGATGAAAGACTATACTTTCGAGGGTTTCAACGGACTATCGAAGCATGAGCCTTTTCTGGCCGTGATGCTGACGATCTTCTTGTTGTCCCTGGCGGGCATTCCCCTCACGGCCGGTTTCTTTGCCAAATACTACATGCTCGTGGCCGCATTGAAGAATGGTAATATGTTCTGGCTGGTCATTGTTGGGGTGCTTTGCGCGGCCGTCAGTGTATACTATTATTTCAAAGTGGTACAGTCCATGTTCTTCAAGGAAGGGGATAACCCCGGTATCCGCACCGGAGGCGTCTTCAAGGCGGCACTGCTCGTAGCGGCCATCCTGGTGATCGCCCTGGGCATACACCCCGACTGGCTGCTCAACCTGCTCACATATTGATCATCGATCTGTTCGAAACGCCGAAGGGGAACGCTCCTGAGCTCTGTGCTCTGAGGTTCCCCTTCGGCGTTTTTATGTCTTCACAGTAGATCTTCGTATCAGGACCTATGCTGGTTTCTTTCTGACACCGGTATTTCCTCCGCCATCAAGTGTGAGGTCATGTGGTTTATTGGTCTTCCACCCACCTTTTGTGAAATCCGGAATGTCGATCGATCTGGAACGTGACTTTGCCGATGCATCACTGAGCGGAACGATGGCACTCCATGCTGCCGCATCGTAAACGTCCTGGTCCAGGGGTAATCCGTTGCGCAGACAATCGATCAATCTCCAGTCCATGATGAAGTCCATCCCACCATGACCGCCGACGCTTTTGGCGATCTCTCCAATATGCTTGATGATGGGTGGGGTGTATTTTTCTTCCAGCGCTTTATATTCCGCCTCTTTCAGCCAGCTGTGACCAACTGCGATGCGTTGCGGGGATGGCCATTTGCTGGCGGCGCCTTTTGTCCCGCTGACGAGGTGTATCCTTGAATAGGGACGGGGTGAGGATATGTCATGCTGGATCAGGATGGTCTTGCCCTTGACCGTGCGGATGGTGGTATTATTCATGTTCCCTCTGTAGGATTTACCGGTGAAGGGTTTGAAGAATTCATCTTTTTCCGCCATTTCGTTGGCCAGGGGGGCCAGGGTGAAATCATCGGTTGTCATGCTCACCAGATAGTCCATGCGGTCGCCGCGGCCGACATTCATGCACTGTGCCACAGGGCCCAGACCATGTGTTGGGTAAAGGCTACCGTATTTTCCTTGGTTTTCTTTCAGCCGCCACATGCTTTCGTAGCCTTTTTTATTGAACAGGTAATCGCGGCTCAGGTCATGGATATAGGCACCTTCAGCGTGCAGTACTTCGCCAAAGACCCCGTTGCGCGCCATGTTCAGCGTAAGCATTTCGAAGAAGTCATAGCAGCAGTTTTCCAGCATCATGCAATGCCGCCTGGTCTTTTCCGATGTCTCCACGAGCTGCCAGCACTCCTCGATGGTCTTTGCCGCAGGTACTTCCGTCGCCGCATGTTTGCCATTTTTCATGGCGTAAACCGCCATGGGTGTATGCAGATGCCATGGGGTGCAGATGTACACCAGATCGAGATCGTTGCGTTCGCAGAGGGCCTTCCAGCCTTCTTCTCCGCTATAGACGACGGCTTTGGGAAGTCCTGCTTTCACGAGGATATCATTGGCTTTCTCCGCTCGCTGCGGGAGTTTGTCGCATAAAGCTTTTATTTCGACACCTTCGATGAAAGACATCCTCTCGACCGCTCCCGGTCCGCGCATGCCAAGGCCAATGAACCCGATCCTTACCTTATCCATTTTAGGGGCCGAATATCCACACATGTTGAATGCGGCGTTTTTCGTGCCGGGTTCCTGTGCCTTAACCTCGATGCCGCTGGCCAGCACCGATGAGCCGAGTGTGATGTTGCGAATGAAACTGCGTCTGTTGGTGGACATACCGATCATGTTTTAAGAATACTAAAGTTAAAGAAATGCAACGATGAATGCCTGCAGCATTTGAACTGAAATCAAATCGGGTCGATGTGGGAAATGAGATGGATTTCAGCAATGCTTACGATGGATCACAGGTTCAGCCACCAGTTCATTTTGAAAACCACTCCTCTGTTTTTTTGCTTCATGAAGGGATCGGTGAAGTAATTGTCTGTGTACACCAGGAAAATATCGCTCATGGGTTTGTATCTCCATTGCACCCTGCTGTTGATGTTGAAGTTGTTGTTCTGGTTATTGTACTGCAGGAATGTCGTCCAGAAGATGCTGTTGGAGAAATTCACTTCTATGCGGGGTGCTACAAGGAGCAGGTCGTTCCGTCCATACGGATCAGGGAAACGCAGTCGTGCCTGTTCAATGAAGATGGAGAAGTTTCCCCATGGCTGAGCCCTCCATGTGAGCATTGCATTGGCCTGCAGGAGTTCTCCGTTGAAGAATCCACCGGCGGTCAGCTCCGTTTTGAAGATGAGCCGTTTTCTTGAATCAGAGGCGAAAGACAGGCCGGCCTGCAGATATCGGTAACTGCCCGGTGGAAGGGGCATTGCAGCATCATTGGTGAAGGATGTGTGGAAAGGC
>JBIKIB010000313.1:0-4785 GCA_044361845.1 Chitinophagaceae bacterium
AAGCAGGGCATCGCCGTCACCGGATCCGTGAACCAGAAGGGACAGGTCCAGGCCATCGGCGGGGTGAATGAAAAGATCGAAGGATACTTCGAGCTATGCAAACGCATCGGCCTCGACGGTGAGCAGGGCGTGATCATACCCTCTTCCAACCTGCAGAACCTGATGCTGAAGGAAGAAGTGGCAGAGGCCGTGAAAGACGGCAAGTTCGCCATCTGGGCAGTCGACACGATAGATGACGGCATCGAGATCCTCACAGGAGTCAGGGCGGGCAATATCGCGGAGGAAGGCACCGTACACTACCTCGTGGCCCAAACCCTCGACGATTACGCCAATAAGATGGCAGAGGACAGCGATGCAGAACCCGAACCAAAAGAACAGGATCAGGATCGCTGGGTGAGTGATGTCGTGTGACGAAGACGGATCTCCCGCCCAAGACTCAGGTATTCAGCCGCAGGAAGCCACCATCGACGGGATAGTCGGTACCGGTGATGAACGCCGCCTCGTCTGAACAGAGGAAGAGTGCGGCAGCGGCCATCTCATCCGGACGCCCCATACGACCGATCGGTTGCGACTTCGACAGCTTTTCGAACATCTCCTCCTCCCTGCCGGGGTAGGTCTTCGCCAGGAAGCCATCGACAAATGACGTATGCACCCGCGCCGGAGAGAGGCTGTTGCACCGGATATGATCGTGAAGAAAATCCTTCGCGACGGAAAGTGTCATCGACAGAACAGCCCCCTTGCTCATCGAATATGCGAACCGATCGCTCAGTCCGCAGGTGGCCGCGATCGAGCAGATGTTGAGGATCACCCCTCCCCCGCCCGCCTTCATCAGCGGGATGGCCGCATGCAGGCAGTTGTACACCCCTTTGACATTGATGCGATATACCCTGTCGAAATCCTCCTCTTCGGTGTTGTCGGCACGGCCGATATGGGAGACACCGGCACTGTTGACGAGGATATCGACACGACCGATCGATGCGAATACCCTGTCCACATCGGATTGTGCAGACACGTCGCAGGCATGCGTGACAGCCCCGTCGACGGCTTCAGGATTCAGGTCGATGATATGGACATATGCGCCCTGTTGGGCGAAGAGACGGGCGATGGCCCTGCCGATGCCGCTGCCGCCACCGGTGACGACCGCATGCTTACCGTTGAGTTCGAACATGGATGATGATTAAAGTTGATATACTGCAAAGATGCATGTGAAAATATTCAGGTGGATGCTGTTTGTATGGCTTCGTCCGCAAGATATAGGATGGAGGTGTAATCCTTTTTCACGGCCTCCGACAATGCCATCTCGCAGGTGCGTGTGGAAGAATAATAACCATCGTAAGGAATGCCTGCAACCATGGACGCCTCTTCCAGGGTAGCCGATGCCGTTAGTTCGGGAAAAAGGAATCCCCTGTCACCGGCCATGCCGCAACAACCCGACCCGGCAGGGACGACCACATCCCTGGCAAAACGCTGTGCCACACGCAGCAGCTTGCCGCCTGTCTTCATCTTCTCCAGCGAACAGACGGGGTGCAGTACGATGCGTCGGTCGAGGCATAGCGCATCGACACCGATGCGCGGCAGTATGATATCATGCAGCAGATCGACGCTGTCCATGATCCGCAGCGCGTCATACCGCTCCCGGTGTCCGGCATCCAGTGATGGGCGCATCTGCAGCATCGTGTACGCACAGGAACTGACGTCTGTCACCACCGGCAGCCGGCCGCCATCCGTCGCGTCCCATAGCGCATCCACGAGCTTATTGGCGGTGAACCGGCAGGCATCGGCATATCCCTTCGATGAAAATATCTGGCTGCAGCAACTGCCGGTGATATCCTTTGGGACGAACACGTCGATACCGGCCTTTTGGCATACGCTGAGGAATGTCTGCATCAGGTCCTTTTCCTTTCCGGGGTAGGTACCCATGGCACGGGTGATGCAAGCGGGGTAATAAACGATGCCCTGTGCCGCAGATCCCGATGCATCCCGGATATAAGGCTGCAGTGTGGACTGCGACGGAGTTGTGGGCATCGTAACAGGCCATATCGGCATGCCCGGAAGCCATTTGCGCATGGACAGGGTGAGGCGCGACATGGCATGCCTGCCAAGGATCCTGTTGATGAGGCTCCCGGCCTGCAACGCCAGGCGGACAAGCCGCATCGCCGACCCAAAATGCCTGGCGACGAACAGCGCGGCACGGTTCGCACCTGCCGAATGCTCCTCGCGGCGGAGCCGCTTCACGAGCTCACCCGTGTTGATGTCCACCGGACAGGCCGTGGCACAGAGCCCGTCGACGGCGCAGGTCTCCAGGCCATCATAACGGTATTCCTCCAGCAACCGCCGGTGGTCCTCCATGTTCCCGTCCTGCTCTAGGTTTTTGAGGACCCGCCGCACGACGATCCTTCGTCTGGGCGTTGCCGTTATATCGCGACTAGGACACCGGTGCTCGCAGTAGCCGCATTCGATGCAACGATCGACCTCCTCTTCCACGACGGGCATGCGCTTCAGGTTCCGGAGATGTACCTCTGGGTCGTCGTTGACGATCACACCCGGGTTCAGGAGTCCGCCGGGATCGACGACCTGCTTGATCCGGCATATGATGGCGTATGCATCACCACCCCACTCGGTCTCCACGAAGGGTGCCATGTTCCGTCCGGTGCCATGCTCCGCCTTCAGCGTACCGCCGTAGCGGGAGGTGACCATCGCCACGACGTCGCGCATGAACCGGTCATAACGGTCAACCTCAGACGATGTATCGAAATCCTGGGTGATGACGAAATGTATATTGCCATCCTTCGCATGACCGAAGATGATCGCATTATCGTAAGCATATTTTCGGAAAAGCGCCTGAAGGTCAGAGACCGCATCGCCAAGTGCATCCACGGGAAAGGCGATGTCTTCGAGGACGACCGTCGTGCCGCGGGCCCTTACGGCGCCCACTGCCGGGAACAGGCCCTTGCGGACCTTCCAGAGGAAATCCTGCTCGGCGGGATCCTCCGTGAAAGCAGGGGCATGCAGCAGCCGGATGCCGGCACAGGAACCGAGGAAATGATCGACACGGTCAGCCAGCTGCCCCATCGTGGCTTCCTGAAATTCGATGAGCAAGGCCGCTGCGGTTTCCGGCAGCGTCTTCACCACGGGTGGCATGCCGGGCAGGTCCTGCACCGCCCGCAGGGATGCCCTGTCCATCAGCTCGGCCATGGCCGCACCCGCATCTATGAGCGGACGTATCGCCTGGCAGGCTGAATGGATATCGGGGAAGTACAGCATCGCGGTCGACTTGTACGGGTGGTCGGGCACGGTCTCCATCACCGCTTCGGAGATGAAAGCCAGCGTACCCTCCGCACCGATAAGCAGCCGCGCCAGGATATCTAGCGGTGCCGCATAGTCGATGAATGCGTTGAGGGAATAACCGATGGTCGTCTTCGTGCGGAATTTCTCGCGGATGCGGGCAGAGAGGTCGGGGTCTCCGAGGATCTGGCGGCGGATGTCCAGCAGCCCGTCGGAGAGCGGCTGCTGCTCCTGTGCGAAACGGAGGTGGTCTTCCTCCCGTTCCGTCGTGTATGCATGACCGTCAGGCAGGATGAAGCGGAGATGCCTTGCCGTATGGTAGGCGTTCTGCACCACACCGCAGCACATGCCGCTGGCGTTGTTGGAGAGTATGCCCCCCATCATCGCAGCGCTGATGCTCGAGGGGTCGGGACCGATCTTGCGCCGGTGACGGCGCAGCATGGCGTTTACCATGGCGCCGGTGATGCCGGGCTGTACCCGTACGAGCGCCCCTTCGTCGGTGACCGTTGCCTTGCGCCAGTGCATGCTCAGGTCGACCAGTATGCCATCGGTGATCGACTGACCTGAAAGGCTCGTGCCACCGGTGCGGAATACAAGCGGCATCCCCCGGCGGCGGGAGAATGCGAACAAGGCAATGACCTCCGCTTCATCCACCGGCTGCACCACCGCCTTCGGCAGGAGGTAGTAGAAGCCCGCATCGGATGCGAAGGAAACAAGGTCGATGTACCGCATGCGGATGCGCCCGGGCGGCAGGATGCTTTTCAGATCGGTCTCCCAGGATATTTTATTCATGTCGACCATAAAAATAAATCTAGATAACAGGCCATCCGGATCTCATGCATACTCATTCCGCATCCACACACAGCTGCCGCTGGCTGCCAAGACCCTCAATGGAGAGTTCCACGATGTCCCCGGCACGCAGGTAGCGTGGGGGATTCATTCCAAGGCCCACACCCGGAGGCGTACCCGTGGAGATCAGATCGCCTGCCTCAAGGGTCATGAATTGTGAGAGGTAATGCACCAGAAAATTAACGCCGAAGATCATCGTACCGGTATGACCGGTCTGCATGCGTTCCCCATTGACGGAGAGTTGCATGGCCAGTTGCTGCGCATCGGTGACCTCATCTGCCGTCAGCAGCCAGGGACCGAGCGGATTGAAATGATCGCAGGATTTCCCCTTTGTCCACTGACCGCCGCGCTCCAGTTGAAAAGCGCGTTCCGATACGTCATGGGAGATGCAATAACCGGCGATATGATCGATCGCATCCTCGGGTGCATCAAGGTAACGGGCATCTTTTCCGATCACCACACCCAGCTCCACTTCCCAGTCGGTCTTCACACTCTTGCGCGGGATGATCACCGTGTCGTAAGGCCCCACGACGGTGTTGGCACCCTTCTGGAACACGATCGGCTCCTCCGGGATGGGCATATTCGATTCCTTCGCGTGGTCAGAATAGTTAAGCCCGATGCAGATCACTTTTCCGGGCCTTGACACGGGCG
>JBIKIB010000040.1:0-15577 GCA_044361845.1 Chitinophagaceae bacterium
ACCTGCAACCAGGGCAGCATATCAGGCTTGGGGTGGATGAGCTGGAGGTTATGTTCACCCCGGGTCATTCGCCGGGAAGCGTGAGTTTTCTTTCGCGCGCGCAGGGTTTTGTGATCTCAGGGGATGTAATTTTCCGTGAAGGCGTGGGACGTACAGACCTGCCAGGTGGAAATTTTACAATACTTTCAGATACGATCATTCGTGAACTCTACACCCTTCCGGATGAAACGATCGTGCATTCTGGCCACGGACCAGCCACGACCATTGGATGGGAGAAGTCGCATAATAGCTTCGTGCGTATGCCAGGCTGAGATGACTATCCAGGATGTTTTAAGGGTTTGCCGTATTCAACGGATGAGTTTTGAGAGCAGCGGGATGCCTGCCAGTTCCTTTTTTTCAATTTTGCCAACGAAAACCATGAATGCGAGCAGTTCGAACACTCCAAATGCATGTGTCCACCATAGGTTTGGAGCGTAAGTGCGGAAAAGTTGATGGACCAGGAACAGCAGTACGCATATCACTACGTACGCGGTCAGTTTTTTCCAGGCATAGGGAATGCGAAAGTGTTTTTGTCCTAACCGGTAGCTCGCTACCATCATGAATCCATAGCAAAAGAATGTGGCCCATGCACAGGCGATGAATCCTGCGATGGGAATGAAAATATAGTTCACGAGGATGGTGATCAGTGCCCCGGCGATGGTGATATAGGCCCCTGTCATGGTTTTATTGGTGAGCTTGTACCAGATGGACAGGTTATAATATACACCCAGAAAGATTTTTGCGAGCATCAGGATCGGTACGATCATGAGTCCTTGTAAGTATTCGGGATGGTTACGGATGCCCATGAAATGCTTCCAGATATCCAGAAAAAGGGTCACGGCAAGGAAGCAGATGCAACATGTTATCACAAAAAATTTCATGATGCGGGCATAGGTTTTTGGTGCGTTCGGCTCGGATGCCTGGCGAAAGAAAAAAGGTTCCGCACCCATCCGGAATGCCTGTATGAACAATACGATCAGCACCGCCAGCTTGTAGTTTGCACTGTAGATGCCATTGGCAGACTTGGCTTGTTCCACCGTGCCTGCAAAATGGTTCACGATCATGAACCGGTCGATCGTTTCATTGATCATTCCGCCGAAACCCACTATCAGGAGCGGGGCGGAATAGATGGCCATGTTCCGGAGCAATGGCCAATCGATCCTTGGCCTGAAGCCGAAGAACTCCCTTGACAGCATCAGCACGGTGAATGCACTGGCCGCGAGGTTGGCGAGAAAGACATATCCGATATCGATCTTAGGATCATACAGGACCGACCAGATATTCCCCGCGTCCTTGTCGTACTCACCTTTGCAGAGTACCAGGAAAAATATCACCAGCCCGATATTCAGTAGGATGCTGAGGATCTTGATGGTGGCAAACCGGATGGGTCGTCCTTCGTAACGAAGCCTTGAAAAGGGTAGTACCGTGATGGTATCCAATGCGACGATCCAAAGCACCCAGCTCAGATATTCCGGATGATCCTCCATTTTCATCCACCTGGAAATTTCAGGTAGTGGCAGCCATAGGAGTGCTGTGAACAAGATGGTCGTTGAGAGCAGCAGCGTCTGTCCGGTATTGAAGACCCTCTGTTCCGGATTATCCTTATTGAACCTGAAATAAGCCGTCTCCATCCCGTAGGTGAAGATGATGTTGAGGAAGGCCGCCAATGCAAAAAGAATTGATATATCGCCGTATTGAGAAGAGCCGTAGATCAGCGTCAGTACCGGCGTCAGCAGATAGTTCAGGAATCGCCCGAAGATGCTGCTCATGCCATACCAGATCGTCTGACCGGCGAGTTTTTTTATATTGCTCATGCTCTTTTTTGTGTTTGGTAGGTACGCAAATGGTGAAACCGGCAGGCATCGCAAGATATCACAACCCGTAGAAACGGATGAATTTCCGTTCCTGCACCGACAGGGAAAATTCATTGACAATACGTTCCGATGCATCCATCCGGATTTTTTCCCGCTGCGCTTCCGGCAAGGATATCACCTCCAGGATCCGCTCCTTCAGTGACAATGGTTCGTTAGCCGGGACCACCCATCCGGTCTTTTCGTTGATGACATTTTCCGGCAGGCCTTCGGCATCGGATACGATGCAAAGTCTGCCCAGCAGCTGGGCTTCTATCACTGCATTGCAGAATCCTTCCTGTACGCTGTATTGCAGGTAGATGTCGCAGCGGCTCAGCAGATCCATCGTCTCGGCATGATCCTTCTTTCCATCCAGGACCACTTCATTTTCGAGGGCAAAGGCTTTTATGAGATAAAGGATCTCTTCCATATCCGATCCTTCGCCGATGATCCGGTATTTGAAGTGAATCCCCTCCGCCTTCAAAAGCCGGAGGGCGTTCAACATCTGCGGGTATCCTTTCTTCCAGGTCAGCCTGCCGATGGTCAGGAATTGCACCACAGGATTGCTGAGGGGCGTTGGCAGGGACGACATTTTCCCAAGGATCGAAGGATCGACAGCGGGTTCAATTTGCATCGCTTCCACATCTCCTGACAGACCATCGTCCAATGCTTTTCGATACTGGTAGTCTGATAGGTAATGCAGTTTGTCGATCCGTTTCCAAAGCAAGGCGTAACAACCGGGATATTTTATCGGATGAAGACTGATATCATATCCCCTGATCGATACCGCCATTTTGGCCCCCGTCACAAGTGCGAGATTCTCCAGCAGGATCCCATTGGATGCGAAGCCGAAATGCAGCCAGTCAAGTTTGTATCCTACGATATGTGCAGCATTGAGCAGTGATATCAGATTTTTTCGCAAACTGAAACCATCCGATCTGTTCAGGCGAAAAAGGTTATAAGCACCGGGGGCATTGATGATCAACCGGATCACTGCAAGAATCCCGGGCAGGATCTTGCGCAGAGAACTTGTCTGGCTATCATACCCAATGCGCAGATGCCGGAAACTGCCTGCTGCATCTTTCCCACCTCCAACGAACAGGATCACCGTGAATCCCGCATTTTCCAGCACCCTGATCTTATTCCTGAAAAACGTCTCCGAATATGCCGGAACCATCGATAATACCAATCCTATCCTTTGTTTCTTGTTGCTCATAAGCATGTCGGTCGGCTTTCTGAAATGCTCCCCGTTGATGTGTGAAAATGCTGAATAAAGCATTAAAACGCAATGATAAGACCAATTATTTTTCCGTCGTATTATAATAAATCATATTCATATTACATGAAATTTGTCCGGTTTTTTTTAGAATTTTGCATCTATAAACCGATAACACATGAAAAGGATCATTCTGCTGGCATCATTTGCCGTCCTCGGACCTCTTGTATCCATTGGTCAGAATAAAATTGAGCCTACGAGAAAATATGAAGGCACAGTGGATTATCAGAAGACGAAGCAGCCGGCAAGTATTTTTGAGTTCCGTTATCCCTCAAAGGATCTCGAAGCGGCCATCGAGAAATACATTGAGAAACGCGGAGGAAAGGTCAAGGCCGTGAAGGGGATGAATGTCGCCAAACAAGTAAAACTTCAGGAAAATGACAACCGGTATTACGACCTGTACTACAAGGTAGAAGGTGCCGGAAAAGGCGCCAATGCCAATTCCACACTTTCAGTCGTGTTGGCTGAGCCCGGTGAGGACATCCTCCTGCGCGATCCCAACAACGCCGCTGTTGCTCGTGCAACGGCAGGCTCCATCGGTGCCGTGGGTTTCTTTGATGCTCTGGGCACCGAAGTGGGTGAATATGACCTGGATAAAAAGGTCAGGGATCAGGAAGGAGAGGTGAAGAAAGCCGAAAAGCGCTATGCCGAACTGGAGAAGAAAAGGCAAAAGCTCGAAAAGGATATGTCTGACAATTCCCAGGAAATGCAAAAAGCACAGGCTGAATTGGAAAAGGCCAAAGGTATACTGATGCAGATCCTCGAACAAAAGAAGAACTGATCATCTGTTCATCCGGGATCCGCAAAGCGCGGGTCCTTCACGAATGCCGTATCTGTCAGGGTTCCGAGGAACTGCAGCAGATCGGCTTTTTCGTTGTTACTGATCGATATGCCATATCTGAGCTTAGGGTCAAGCGTCGGACCTGCTTGCACACCCGTACGATAGTGATCGATCATGGCACTTGCCGAGAAAAAACGACCATCATGCCCGTACGGTGCCGTAAGCATCACATTCCTAAGACTTGGCACTTTGAATTTTAAGGAATCCTCCCGCAGCCTTGTGATGCGCATCCTGCCGATATCTTTCAAGATCGGGTCAGGTGGGATTCCCGTATTCCGGTATGACAGATCGGTGAACAGCGGTTCTTTGTGGCAGCTACCGCATTTTGTCTGGAAGATGGCATAACCGCTTTCTTCGGCAAGGCTGAATTTTGCCAGTCCGCTTTTGACCTTGTCGTATTTTGAACTGGAAGAGACCAGCATACCCATGAATTGTGACAAAGCCTTCAGCAGCCGTTGTGCATTTATGTCAGGATCCCCGAATGCCGATCTGAACATCTCACGGTAACGGCTATCCGAATTTAACTTGCTCACCAGATCCGCGATCGTTTCGCCCATCTCGTTCGGTGCTGTGATCGGCGCCAACGGCTGGACTTCCAGATGATTGATCCCGCCATCCCAGTGCAGTTCCCTGTGCCATGCCAGATTGAATAATCCGGGTGCATTGCGCGTCGTGAACTGGTTATTTATTCCATGGCTGAATGGGTGGTCGAATGTTGCGAATGCTGCGAATTGCTGGTGGCATGAGGCACAGGACGTCACGCCATCTTTGGCAAGCCGACCGTCGTAGAAGAGTTTTCTTCCCAATGCGAAACCCTCTTTTGTGAGTGGGTTGTTTTTAAAAATATCTTCCGGCGGAGGAAAATGTGAAGGTGCGACCAGATTGAGGGTGGTCGAAGCAACGACCGGACTTTCCTTTTTCTGGCAAGACCCCATCCATCCAACTGTCAAGCCAATGATGCAAATGAGGGATATGGTGGTCTTTGCGGTCATCAGCGTCGAATGATGGTTTCCATATTGAACATCGTGGCGTAGTTGTCAGCGTATTTCACGGATACTGGCCCCGGTATCATCATATTCGATACGGACGAGATGGGAAGGTCGTGCGTTGATCGGAACCACTTATCAATATCGATGCTGACAACCATTTCTGTATATCCCGATTTTTCAAGTACCCATTCCTGTTGACCCGGTATGGGAAGGCGCACCATACGCTGCGTCGCTTCTCCACTTTTGAAACCTCCGATATGGTAAGTGAATGCTTTATCATCGTTCCGGGAAAAGGAAGAACTTCCCTCCAGTTTTGCGTTGATATATCCCGTGTTCCATGTCCAGAACATACCATTCATTGGATCCAAAGCTCCCGTCTGTGCTCCGCTCACATTCAGGATGCTGTCGATGCCCACCTGAAAGACCAACCTGCTGAATGGTTTTTCATTCAGGAGCAGATCTGTCACCATTGCTTTCTCCTTTGATAGGTCGAGCAGGAAATATGCATCTTTTAGTGATGCGACAACCCCGTTGTTTTCATTCTCCAGCCTGAAATTACCGAGATAAATTTTAAAAGCACTGACCCGGAAATCCTCTCCCAGTGGATTGATGTATTCCTCACCGATCCTGAGTGGATCTCCATTCGCCATCATTTGAAATTTTACGCGCAACAGGCGTGCATCGTTCTCAACACTCGTCTCTTTTGTACATCCTGAAAGGATCAGGAACGCGGATAAAGACAGTATCCAGTAAAGATTTATTTTCATGATCTTATGCATTCATTCTTCATCTGACCGGTATTTTCTGCGCCCTTCTTTTGTGTATGCGCGATTTTTCTTTGAGGATATCCGTTGTTCTCTGGAGGCGGCTGTGGGCTTCGTGCTGATCCTGCTTTTTTTCTTTTGAAGGCTTTGGTTGATGAGCAGATTCATCTTCTCCACCACAACCTTTTTGTTGCCGAGTTGAGTTCGCTGCGTTTGTGAACGAACATGGAACAAACCCTCCGCATTGATCCGTCTGAACAACTTCTCCCTGATCGTGGCCTTTTGTGCTGGGTTCGCGATCCGTGAGGCATCCACATCCCATATCCCTTCCACCATGGTCTCCACCTTGTTCACATTTTGTCCGCCCTTGCCACCGGCTCTGGCGGTGCGGAACTGTATCTCCTCTCTAATGTCTATCTTCATGGATATAAATGTACGTTTTCATTCGGTGATGTTCTATGAGGGTCGTCATTCAAAGGGTCATTTCCGCATCCGTGATATCTGATGGGATACTTACAGGTTCCATCGGCAGGGGACTTATGATCTTGCTCGGCATAGAGGTGAATGATACCGTCGAGGATCTTGAATGGCTGAGTTCGAAGATCATCAACCTCAGGATATTCAATGATGATCAAGGGGTCATGAATCTGTCGATGAAGGATGTCGGAGCCGATCTACTGCTTGTCAGCCAGTTCACATTGCACGCATCTACCCGAAAGGGGAACCGGCCCTCTTACATACGTGCCGCCAGGCCTGAGGAGGCGGTCCCATTGTATGACATGATGAAAGTACGCCTGGAGCAGGAGTTGGCAAAGAAAATCCCTTCGGGTGTTTTTGGCGCGGATATGCAGGTGTCTTTGGTGAATGATGGTCCGGTGACGATCATCATCGATTCCCGCCTGAAAGAATGAAGCTTGCAATGCTGCACACAAATATTAAAACTATCCAATGACCATTGCTGAATCGCAACAAAGGGTGGATGAATGGATCCGGACGATTGGTGTCAGGTATTTCAGTGAACTGACCAATATGGCCATTCTTACAGAGGAGGTCGGTGAATTGGCAAGGATCATGGCTCGAACGTATGGAGATCAGTCATTCAAAAAATCCGATCTGCAAAAAGACCTGTCAGAAGAGATGGCCGATGTGCTTTGGGTGCTGCTCTGCCTTGCCAACCAGACCGGCGTCAACCTGACGGAAGCACTTGAAAAAAGTTTTGAGAAAAAGACATCCCGGGACAGCGAAAGACACCGGGACAATGAAAAACTCAGGTAGGATCCCGGCACTATTCTAATGCGCCAGATTCCGAATTCCCATGCACCGATGGCCATTTTCAGTCTACCTGTTCTGATTTTGCGGTATCTTTGTGCGTATGATTTCTACTGACCCCAACAAGTTCCAGGCCATCATCTCACATGCCAAAGAGTATGGATTTGTGTTTCAATCGAGCGAGATCTACGACGGACTAAGTGCCGTGTACGACTATGGTCCATGGGGGAGTGAGCTGAAGCGGAATATCCGGGATCATTGGTGGAATTCGATGACGCGCATGCATGACAATATCGTTGGGATCGATACGGCGATATTCATGCACCCCACCATTTGGAAAGCCTCTGGCCATGTGGACAATTTCAGCGATCCGATGATCGATAACAAGGACAGCAAAAAGCGGTATCGTGTCGATCATCTGATAGAGGGGTATGCTGAATCATTGAATGCAAAAGGAGATACGGAAGGTGCGGAAAAAGTGATCGCAGAAATGGATCGCCTACTGGCGGCAAGTGATATGGCGGGTCTGAAAGGGTTGATAGACGTCTTTGGGATCAAGTGTTCGGTGAGTGGTACTGCCAGCTGGACGGATGTCAGGCAGTTCAACCTGATGTTTTCCACCCAGCTGGGATCGGTCGCCGAAGATGCGAATGAGATCTACCTGCGTCCGGAGACTGCACAGGGTATTTTTGTGAATTTCCTGAATGTGCAGAAGTCTGCCAGGATGAAGATACCCTTTGGTATTGCGCAGGTCGGAAAAGCTTTCCGCAATGAGATCGTGGCGCGGCAGTTCATTTTTCGTATGCGCGAGTTCGAACAGATGGAGATGCAGTTCTTCATACGTCCCGGCACACAGAAAGAGTGGTATGAATACTGGAAGGAGGAAAGGATGAAATGGCACACGACCCTTGGATTCCCGGCGGAGCATTACCGCTTCCATGACCATGTCAAACTTGCACATTACGCAGATGCCGCAGTCGATATCGAATACGCATTTCCGATAGGCTGGAAAGAAGTAGAGGGGATCCATTCCCGAACAGACTTCGATCTGTCAAGCCATCAGCAGTTCAGTGGAAAGAAGCTGCAGTACTTCGACAACGAGATCAATAAGAATTATGTTCCTTATGTGATCGAGACTTCCATAGGTCTTGACCGGATGTTCCTGCTCACCCTATCGCATGCATATGCGGAGGAGCATTGGACAAAAGAGGACGGTAAAGAAGACAGCCGTGTCGTACTGCGGATCCCACCAAGGCTTTCGCCCATCAAGCTTGCTGTATTGCCGCTTGTGAAAAAGGATGGCCTGCCTGAGATCGCCAGAGAGATCATGAAGGAATGTCGCGACGATTTCTATTGTTTCTACGAAGAAAAGGACACCATAGGTAAACGCTATCGCAGGATGGATGCTTTGGGAACGCCATTCTGCGTGACCATCGACCATCAGAGCAAGGAGGACCAAACGGTGACCATCCGGTACCGTGACTCCATGCAGCAGGAGCGGGTACCCATCGCGACCATTCGTGATCTCGTACGCGCTCAGATCAGGTAGCCTTCACCGTTAGTATCCTTTCAATTTGAGAAACAAGGTACCCGTGAGTTCCCTCAGGAGGATGCTCCATTCCTCCATTGCACTATGTGAGGGTAGGAAGCTCTGCCAGCTGAACTGTGCACCCGATGGCCTTACACTGTAATTGCATGGAAACTCCCTGACTTTGATGCCTTCCTTTTGAAATATCCTGAGCGCCCTGGGCATGTGGGATGCCGATGTGATCAGCACACTGGCTTCCCGTATCTGCAGGGAGTCGGTGATCCGGTGCGTGAAAGCTGAATTCTCAATGGTATTCCTTGAATCCCGTTCGTTGAAGATGTCCTGCTTTGGGATGCCCATTTCGATCAGTGTTGCGGTGATGAAATCCCCTTCGCGCAAGTCGTTTTTGGGGAATGGGCTCGACTGCCCTCCGGTGACGATGATTTTTCTGATATGTCCAAGTTTGTAAAGCCGGACTGCCTGAATGAACCTGTCGGAGGATGCCCCGAAATAACCCGATCCGTCAGCCTCATCGAATCCTGCCATGCCTCCAAGCAGGATCCCCACTTCGTATCTTTCCCCCGCAGTCATAGGCCTGGGATTGGTCTGGTACATAGCCATGATATTCTTGATGATCCATCCGTTTGAAAAAAAAATGGCTGCCAGCAATGCGAGCAAGGAAGTTTTTCTTCTGACGGAAGAACTTCGGGTGAGCCAGGCCGTTATCATCAGCAGCAATATCCAAAGCAATGGGTTGAGGGCAAGTCCGGTGATCTTCGAAATGATGAACATCTGAAAAAAACTATGGGGTCAGGGAATATTTTATCCGTAGATCTCCTGGTGAATGGATTTGCGGTCATACCCCATGTCGGTGATCCTTTTTTTTGCTTCATCGATCATGTTTTTCCAGCCGCAAAGGTAGAAGTCTGCCGGTTGCCGGTCTGCCGCAATCTTTTCATACACATTGTGCACATAGCCTGTTTCGCCATGCCATTCTTCCCGTGAGAGTACGGGGATAAAGTTGAAGTTGCTGTGTTTTTCAGCAAGTGCGGTCAGCTCATCATAGTAGAGCAGGTTGTCTTTTGTTCTGGTGCCGAAAATGAGGTGCACGTTTTGGTATGGCATTCCTTCCTGTATGGCATGGTGCACCATACTCCTAAAAGGCGCTATGCCGGTGCCTGTGCAGATCAGGAAAAGATCCTGTTTTTCAGTCTCCTTCGGCAGGATGAAAACGCCCTGTGGTCCGCGATAGGGGATTTCCGTACCTACGCTGAACTCCTTCCACATATAGTTGGTGCCAAGACCCTGCGGATTGAGGACGATCACAAGCTCGAACTCATTGCTGCCGTCAGGCCATGAAGCGATGGAGTAACTTCTCCAGCGTTTATTGGGCTTTTCGTGGATGGGCAGGTCGAATGTCACGAACTGACCGGGTATGAAATCGAAGCGGTCGAGTTCCGGGACTTTGAATCCAAAACGAAGCGTGTCAGTTGCTTCTTCTTCGATGCGTGTGACTTGTGCATTGCGCCAGGGTTGCAGGGCCATGAGATCTTTTTCTGATGCGGGTTAATGAATAGTGAATACAATCCGGTAAGTTTTTTATCCGGAATGATCTACGTGTACCATGCGAATATAATCAAGGAATGGCGGTCATCAGTCCCGAATTATCCGGCGGACAAATTGATATTTTCTATCCGGGCTCGTGATCGTGAGGATATAAACCCCTCCTGCCAGTCTTCCGATGTCGATCGATCCGTCCTGGTAGCTTTTTTCCTGGTCATATGTGATCTGTCCGCTCATATTCGTCAGTTGTACACGGATCTTTCTGATGGATGTCATATTTCCGACCCTATAGTTCACCATGCTGCTTGATGTTGTCGGGAATGCGGAGCGGATGAAATTAGGGTCGTCGCGGACCGGTGAAATCACCGGTGTCGGCAGGTTGACGGCATTGCCAATATACGCGGCGAACATGCCATTCCCGTGCGTGCCCACCAGCAGGGTGTTGTCTTGCCACCGATATGCCAGTGAGTTGACCACAGCGGTATTCATCGGTCCGCCGGTCTCTCTGGCCCATACCGTACTGCCGCCATTCAGATTGGCCGTACTGAAGAGTCCGCTGGAGGTGCCGGCGTAGTATTCCACTCCGCTTGTTTTTGCCACTACGGCACAAGCCCGTACGGAGGGGATGGTAAGGTTTCCTTCCACGATCTGCCAGACCGGTGATGCTGCGGTAGCGTTGCCCGTCCAGAAGATGCTGCTGATCCCGTAGTTGGATGCCACGACCATGAGGGTATCATTATTTCTGGGGTTAACGGCCAGGTCACTCACAACGGCACCAGCAGCCATACCGGATGGGGTGATATTGTCTGCTACGGCCCCGGCTCCTGCATTTGCAGGATCCCTCAGCCGGTAGACCTTGCCCTCATCCGTGCCGATGAAAAGATTATTTGTTGATTTATATGGTCCTTTTGTGGTGGCCATGGAATAGATATTCCCGATGAGTTGTGATGATACGCCCGACATTATGGTCCAGCCAGAGGTTGGGGTGACAGTGGTTGATGTGGTAGTCCGGTAGAGGGTGTCGTAGCTGGCGTAGTAAAGGTGATCGGTATTGTCTTCATCGAGGTGGTAGTAGGTGATGAATTCACCTGTGCCTGCGGTGGAAGGTTTTATGTAGGTATAAAAAGTATTATCGAAGGGCGGATAAAGTTTGACACGGAAGAAATACCCTTCCTGAGCGGAAGCGAAAAGGAATTGTCGTCCTGATGTGTTTTTCGTTGTCATGCCTACCTGGCAGCCATCTCCACCGACAAGGATGTAATGGTCATTGCTATCCTGAAGCGTGCTGCCCAAAAGCCCTGAAGCGTCCCTGAAGGTCGTGGAATTGTCCTGGCATCCTCCGAAAAAAACCCGGGAGCCGGGTGTCGGATCCAAGCCCACATGGTAATACTGGATGGTCTGGTACTGGCTGTTCATATTGGCCCAGGATATCCTGGTGGCCGTTGCATTTTCTGTAAATGCCAGGCCACCATCGGATGCCACGACCATACGGTTCGCGTTCGAAGGATCAAAGGCGATGAAGTGATAGTCCACATGACTGATAAAGTTCGGGTCGTCAAATGTCACCGATTCATAACCACCGGCAAATACGGTGTTTGCTGGATTGGCGAAACCATCCGAGGAACGGTATAGATTCACCCCACCGACAAATACGTAATTGGGTTGGTTCGGATGGATGGCGATGGTCAGGTTATACCCGCCCTGGGCTTCGAACCAGGTATCTTCGGTTGCCGTGCCATCATCGATCTTCGCAGTCAGTCCGGCAGACACATTCGTCCAGGTATATGGGTTTGCCGACATGTCGCATTTGAAAAGATCTGCCTCCGCTTTATTGTTCGAAGCCTTTTGCCCATTGTCCGCCAGCACATACATGATGTTCTGGTTGGAAGGCGCCAATGCGAAAGTGACCCTGCCCCACCCGTTGATATATTCCCCACTAGCATTCACCATGTTGTTATATGCACGCCAGCCGGGTACGGAATCCGTTTTGTTGAAGAGTCCTCCCGCGATCCTGCTCCAATCTCCGGAATTCCCTGTGGGGGAAGTCCATACACCGACAGCTGAGCGGTCAGGGTTTCTTCCGGATAGTGTGGCGAAGAGCCTTGTGCCGTTTTTGTTGATCATGATATCCGCCATTCCGTTATCGGAACTGGTGGCCGTGGATGAAGTCAGAACGATATTCCATGTACTGCCACCATCGGTGGATCGGACGATTCGCTGCTGTATTGCCGCATATACGTGACCGTTAGTCGGGTTCACGGCAAGCCGGTTTATGATGTCGAAATAACTGAAATTGGAAGGATTATCGTCTGCTGTGTTTGTGAGTTTGGTCCAGGTGATGCCGTTATCCGTCGACTTCAGTATGCCATTGCCGAGTACGAAAGCCCCGGGAACGGAGGCGGAGATACCGATGGCTTCTCCGGTTCCGGCATACCATGTATTTTGAAATCCGGTCCGTGGGTCCTGTGCAAGGCTGGAGACACTGCGCACCTCATCGGTCGGATGGACGAAAGTCCAGCTCTGTCCACCATTGGTACTCCTGAAGATCCCGCCATTGATGCCACCACTCAGCATGATCCTGTTGGTGGAGCCGTTGTATCGAATATCGAAGGCGATCGCCCTTGTCCTGCCGCCATTCTGGGTCGGTCCGGCCGGCACGTAGGCATTGGCGATCATGGTACTGTTTGGTGCGGTGATGGCATCGAATCCCCCGTCTTGCCTGACAGGCATGCTCCTTACCCATTCCATTTCCTGTTGGCGGATCCCTTCGGGGATCTTACCCGTTGCCGGATCCCGAAGCATCTTCCACTCCCAGGCTGCTCTTTTGGGGCCGCCCTCTTCTTTCAGTCTGCCCGCCGGCATGGCGGAGGACTTTTTTTGCAACCGATCCGTGGTTTTTTTGCCCGTGAAATAGCTCACTGCCACCACCGATATGCAGATCAAAAAAAATGATAAAATTGACCAGGGTTTCATATTCAGCATCATTTGTGGGACAACATGAAAATACCTTTTTTCTTTCACAGGGACACCGGCAACTACTTTTTTTCAAAAGGTTTGGCCTATCGAGTATCTTTGCGGCCTTCCGGCAACTCAGCCGGGAATTTGGATTGAAAGGGCTTGTATGAACCTTGAGGCATTGTTGGAGAATTTCAGGAACGACCCCCGCATCACGAGGATCGCTGATGCCACCTTATTGCCCTCACCCCAGCAGATACGATTGGTCAACCTTGCAGGAAGTGCAGCGGAATTCGTCATGTCCGCAGTCTATATGCATCCCTCCACACATGCGTTGAACCATCTCATCGTTCTGAACGACGCCGAAGAGGCCGCGTATTTTCACAATACGCTGGAAAGTATTATCCGACCGATCGATCTTTTCTACTTTCCATCATCATTCAAGAACAATAAAAATTATAGCCTGCTGAACAGCAGCCATGTGATGCTCCGTACGGAAGCCCTCACGCGTTTTGCGGCGCCTGGAAACCGGAAGATCATGGTCACCTTTCCGGAGGCGATGATGGAAAAAGTGGTCATGGCGGAGACGCTTACCGGAAATATCATCAGCATAAAGGTCAACGACACCCTTGATATTGACAGCCTGATGGCAAGGTTTGTCGGCTACGGCTTTAGCCGTACTGACTTTGTATATGAACCCGGTCAGTTCGCCATGCGGGGTGGCATCCTCGATATTTACTCATTCGGTAACGAAAAGCCCTATCGAATCGAACTCTTTGGCAATGAAGTGGATTCAATCCGCATCTTCGATCCGGAGAGCCAGCTGAGTGAAAGGAAAATCCTTCAGGTGAATATCATTCCGAATGTGGACGTGCGTTTTGATGATGAGCAAAAGACCACACTTCCTGCATTTCTTCCCGCGAATACGCTGATCTGGGTGAAAGATTTCGATTTCCTGCGGGAGAAATGGATGGACGAAGAATTAAACCTCGATCTTTTCTGGCAGAGGACCACAACGGATGTTCAAGGTCGGGATGATGAAGAAACGAACGTCGTCAGCCTCCGCAGAGAGGATTTTGCCGCAGCAAAAGAACTGGAGGAGCTGGCGGCTTTGCACCACAGGATATCCTTCGGCTACAAGGGAATGCTTCCGGCACCAACCCTCGAAGAGACTTTCCAGACCCGCACACAACCTGCTTTCAACCGGCAATTCGATCTGCTCATAAAAGACCTTCAGCAATGGGAATCGAAGAAATTCACCACGTATATCTTCGCGGAGAACCCTAAGCAACTGGAACGGCTGCATAGTATTTTCGTCGATCTTCAAGTGGAGATCCATTTTGTCCCTGTCCCTGTCGCCATTCATGAAGGCTTCATCGATGAATCCCTGAAGATTGTCTGCTACACCGACCATCAGGTATTCCAGCGATACCACAAATACCGCATCAAGCAGGCCTATAACAAAAGCAAGGCCCTTACCATACGTGCATTGAAAGAACTGCAACCGGGCGACTACGTCGTACATATCGACCACGGCGTGGGGGTGTACAGTGGATTGCAGAAGATCGATATCGGTGGAAAAACGCAGGAGGCAGTGAGGATCCTTTACAAAGACAGCGACCTGCTTTACGTGAACATCAACTCCCTGCATAAAATTTCCAAATACACAGGAAAGGAAGGTCATATACCCAAGGTCAACAAGATCGGCAGCGATGCATGGCAGAAGCTGAAGGACAAGACCAAGATCCGCGTGAAGCAGATCGCTTTCGACCTGATCAAACTATATGCCCAGCGGAAGGCACAGGCAGGTTTTGCGCATGCCCCTGACAACTACATGCAAACTGAACTCGAGGCGTCCTTCATCTATGAAGACACACCCGACCAAAGCAAAGCCGTCGCTGACGTGAAGAAAGATATGGAGAGTCCGCATCCGATGGACAGACTCGTTTGTGGTGATGTCGGTTTCGGAAAAACCGAAGTCGCTGTCAGGGCTGCCTTCAAGACTTGTCTTGACGGACGTCAGGCAGCAATACTCGTGCCCACCACGATCCTGGCGTTCCAGCATTACAAGACCTTCCGGGAACGACTCCGGGACTTCCCCGTGACGGTCGACTATATAAACCGTTTCAAGTCGGCCAAAGAAAAAAAGGAGACTTTGCAGCGGGTCGAAGAGGGTAAGATAGACATCATCATCGGTACACACGCCCTTCTCGCCAAAGACGTTAAATTCAAGGATCTCGGCCTCCTGGTCATTGATGAGGAACAGAAATTCGGTGTCGGGCACAAAGAGAAGATGAAGACGCTGAAGACCGAAGTGGACTGCCTCACACTAACGGCAACGCCTATCCCAAGAACACTTCAGTTCAGCCTGATGGGTGCCCGTGATCTGAGTATCATCAATACGCCTCCCCCGAACCGACAGCCGATACAGACGGAGGTACAGGTCTTCAATGAGGATTTCATCAGGGATGCGATCTATTTCGAGACGGAACGTGGCGGTCAG
>JBIKIB010000314.1:0-4780 GCA_044361845.1 Chitinophagaceae bacterium
ACCTGCTGGAAGTGCAGGCCCTGCTGAGCGATGGGTCAGAGGCGATATTCAAGACCCTCGACATCGAAGCCTTTCATGACAAATGCGAACAACCGGATCTCGAAGGAAATATCTATCGGAACATCCGTTCGATGCTTTCCCGGTACGAGAACCAGGTCGAGATCAGAAAAGAATTCCCCCGCAAGAGCGTAGAACGCCGGAATACCGGTTATGCCATTGATATGCTGCTCGATTCGGCACCATTCACTGCAGGTGAAGCTGACTTCAACTTCTGCAAGCTGATCGCCGGATCCGAAGGCACCCTCGCATTCCTGACGGAGATCAAGCTGAACCTTTCAGACCTTCCCCCGAAGGAGTCCGGCCTGCTCTGCGTGCATTTCAACACGATCGACGAATCGCTCCGTGCAAACCTCATCGCACTCAAATACAGACCCAGTGCCAGCGAACTGATCGACCACTACGTCCTCGAATGCACAAAGGACAATGTGGAACAACGCAAGAATCGATTCTTCGTAGAGGGCGACCCAGGGGCCATCCTTGTCGTGGAGTTCAGGCACGATTCACGCGAGCGGATCAGGGAGATCGCTTCGCTTGTCGAGGCAGAGATGCGCGCCGCCGGTTTCGGGTATCATTTCCCGTTACTTTTCGGGGATGACAGCCGAAAGATCTGGAACCTCCGCAAGGCAGGCCTGGGCCTGCTGAGCAACCTGCCCGGAGATGAGAAGGCCGTCGCCGTGATAGAAGATACGGCCGTGGATGTGAACGACCTTCCTGAATACATCCGTGAGTTCAATGAGATCCTCCGGAAACACGGGCTCTACAGCGTACACTATGCACATGCCGGATCCGGGGAGATCCACCTCCGACCCATCATCAACCTCAAAACAACCGAAGGACATCAGCTCTTCCGCACCATCGCAGAAGAGATCGCGGTCCTGGTGAAGAAATACAACGGCTCCCTCAGCGGAGAACACGGGGATGGCCGACTCCGGGGAGAGTTCATCCCGCAAATGATCGGTGAAAAAAACTACCGGCTGCTGAAAGACCTCAAACACACATGGGATCCGGAACACATCTTCAATCCCGGAAAGATCGTCGATACCCCGCCAATGGACACCCATCTGCGGTATGACGCCGGACAACAGACCCCGAAGCCGGCAAGCATTTTTCGGTTCCACGGGCAAGACATACTGCAGCACGCCGAACAATGCAATGGGTCAGGTGACTGTCGGAAATCTCATCTCTCCGGCGGTACGATGTGCCCATCGTATATGGCTACCCGAAATGAAAAGGATACAACCCGTGCCAGGGCCAATATCCTCCGCGAATTCCTCACCCGCTCCGACAAACCGAATCGCTTCGACCATAAGGAGATCTATGATGTGATGGACCTTTGCCTTAGCTGCAAGGCCTGCAAGAGTGAGTGCCCGTCGAACGTCGACGTCGCCAAGCTGAAAGCGGAGTTCCTGCAACACTACTACGATGCACACGGCGTTCCCATGCGCGCGCAGATGATCGCAAGATTCAGCACCCTGTCGAGGCTCGGCATGATCGCACCGGCGGTCTATAATTTCATGATGACCAGCCCGACCATCAGCCGGTTCATAAAAAACTTTGCAGGCTTCGCAAGGGCACGCTCTCTGCCAACACTGCATGCCTTCACATTACACAGCTGGTACCTCCGGCAGAAGCGGAATAAAAACATCTCCGTGAACCCCAAAGCACGGAAAGTGCATATTTTCTGCGATGAGTTCACCAATTACAATGACACCCATATCGGTATCACCGCCATAAAACTCCTGGAAAAACTCGGCTATGAAGTGGTCATGCCCCTTCATGAGGAGAGCGGCCGTACCTGGCTCTCGAAAGGACTGATCCGCGAAGCGAAAAAGATCGCGAACCGGAACATCGGACTGCTCGCACCAGTCATCACCGAAGATGCCCCGCTGGTGGGCATCGAGCCCTCAGCCATCCTGACCTTCCGCGACGAATATCCCGACCTGGCGGATGATGCCAACCTCGATGCAGCAAACCTGCTGGCAAAGCACACCTTCACGATAGAGGAATTCATCGCCGCAGAAATAGACAAAGATCATATCAGACCGGAACAGTTCACCGGCGAAAAAAAGAAGATCCTGCTGCACGGACACTGCCAGCAAAAAGCACTTTCATCCACCACCCCCGCCACAAAAATGCTTTCCCTGCCGGTCAACTACACGGTGGAGACGATCCCCTCAGGATGCTGCGGCATGGCCGGCTCCTTCGGATATGAAAAGGAACATTATGAGCTTTCGATGAAGATCGGGGAACTGGTTTTATTCCCAGCAGTTAGGCAAGCATCGGCGGATACCATCATCGCAGCTGCCGGCACCAGCTGCCGGCACCAGGTGAAGGACGGGACCGCGAAAAAAGCCCTCCACCCAGTGGAAATTTTATGGGAAGCCCTCCTGGGAAAATAAATATAAAAATAAGGAGTGGTCCATCATGCATCTGATGCAAGACCCGAAGATCATGGCCCTACAAGTATATTGCCTCAACACAGGTATTGGAACATGAGATTCACGGGATGGTGATCATTATCGCCCCAAACCCCATAAATCTCCTCCGGGCTTTTATGCATCACCTTCATCGCGAGCGCGAAAGATGACATTATCCTGGCTTTCGTTGAAAGACGATGCGATGTTGTGACCGGCATCTTATGCATCCACGCATCGTTGCCTAGTAGAAGAAAAAAAAGAAGAATACCACAGCATCCCGTCTTCTCACACCCTCCATATAGCCGATCATTCGCCTGGAACCGTCCATGACGCGCTCACCATCCACATACCCAATGGTCACACGAGATGCGTTCATGACACGGTCACCATCGATGTATCCCACGGTCGACCTCGAGCTGTTCATCACCCTGCCATCCTCGACATATCCGATCGTACGCCTGGATCCATCCATGATCCTTTCACCATCGATGTATCCGATCGTACGCCTAGCTTCGTTCATGACCCTGCCATCCTCGACATATCCGACCGTCTTGCGGGAAGCATCCATGAGTCGCTGACCATGCGCAAACGTGACCATCAGCAGCAGCAAAAAAAAGAACATCGAATGTTTCATGGATCTTCATTGAGTGGTGATCTTCATATTCAAGTTAATCCTTTAATACCATATCTGAACAAAGGGCGAAGGGTGGCTTCCCAACTGAAAGCAATACCTGCGAACCAACATTAACATTATGCTGTAAATCATAGAACCATACGATGAACCATTCTGCGGCATTCAGTATTTTCGCATTTTAAAACCTGGCGAAAAGACAAAAACCCTTTGAGCAATTGAAAACTGCAATCGCCATCGACGCGGATACCTTGCAATCAGCCTTCGGATCGTTCGCACATCCCGGGACAAGCATCATTGAATCATACCTGCGGGTGGAAGATGATGTGCATATACGGACACTTTGCTTCAAACCGGCAGAGAAGACGGATGCCATGCCTATGGTATTGGTGACCGGGCTCAGTACCGTCATTGAAAGTTTTCGGGGGATCATGCAGGGCATCACAGCACATCACCCGGTGATCTATGTGGAAACAAGGGAGAAACCGTCTTCGCGGGTGACAGGAACCTGTTCGTTCGACATGGATGCCTTCAGTGCAGATGTCTGTGCAGCAGTGGCGCATCATGGTCTTGAGGAAAACGGCTACATCCTTGCCGGATATTCACTGGGTGCTGCGGCCATCATGCATGGGTATGCCGAACTGCACGCAAAGCCTCATTGTGTGATCCTGGCGGAGCCTGTTCCGGCCTTTCGTTTCCCGGCATGGAGCAAGCCCATTGTGAAGGGTGCAGTCCCTCTATATCCGGTCGTGAAACCATTCGTAAAATGGTATCTCCGGAATTTTATGATCGACACGAAGAAGGATGTGGAAGTGATGCGCATCGTGGAGCGGGCCCTCGATTCGGCCGACCCTGTGAAGCTGCGGAACACAATGCTCGCGATATCCGGGTACGAGGCATGGGACCGGCTTGATCGGATCGATCGCCCGACACTGATCGTGGCGACATCCAGGGACACCCTCCATAACCATGATGATATCCTGCGGATGTCGTCGCTCCTGCAGTACAGCGAATGGGTGGATATGGAAGATAACAAACGATCCCATAGCCGGGAAATGGCAGAAGTCATGCGGGACTATTTCCGAAAAATACAACCATAAGGCATGCAACCATTAACCTGCCATCATCGCCTGACAGTTTCCTGCGGGTGGGATGACACCGAATCCGTCGAGGGTCTCTATGGCGAGCGACGATCTGCCGTTGACATTTATCAAAAAAGAAAAGATCGACCATGGAAAATATCAAGATAAGCTGTCCGAAATGCTCCTGGGAACCTGACGGCGGTGCATGGTGGAACTGCAGTTGCGGAACCACATGGAACAGTTTCGAGACAGTGGGTGTATGCCCGGGCTGCAATAAGAAATGGCATATGACGCAGTGTCCCGGCCCCGGATTCCCGGGGGGATGTGGTAAGTGGAGCAAACATGACAACTGGTATATCATCCCTTTCGATCCGGTTGCCTTTGTGGAACGGATCCAGCAACAAAGTATGGATAAGAGCAGCATTTGACAGACGGGTATTGGTGCGGCGTACCCGATCAGACGGCAATTTTGGCGGATACCCGGAGGCTTTTGAGCGAATGAGCAGGGGATGTGGATGAAGTGGGATCAAGCCTTTATCTTTGCGCCCAAATTCCGAGCATGTTCAACGGTCAAAAAGTGGTAGTGGTGC
>JBIKIB010000315.1:0-4752 GCA_044361845.1 Chitinophagaceae bacterium
CCGAAATGGGTTTTCTCCGCCGGACTGAAGCTGGAGATCACCCCGATATCCTACTTCACTTTCCATGGTGATCACCTGAGGCAATGGCCGCACCAGCAGACGATCTTCGGCGGCATATACAGCCATACCGTCGGTGAGGACGATGGAAGGACATACAATGTGCATGGCGGTATGATGGCCCGGTGGGGAGATGCGATCATCCCGATGTTAAAATTCGACATGCTGCCCTACACGGTCGCCTTCAGCTACGATATCACGGTCGGCAAGCTCGCCACCATGACCAATGCGCGGGGCGGATTCGAACTTTCCATAACCTATGTGAACTTTCTGCGCAGTGAGCAATCCGCCCAATATGCCACGAAATGCCCCAGATTCTGATCATCAGCAACACAGAAACCATTTCCTCCCGTTTTTTATGGTGCATAAAACCTTCTGACCGTTCCCTTGTTTACCTTTGCTCAGATCGTTTATCATAAAAACATTACATCATGAACATCGAGATCGGATCGAAAGCCCCGGATTTCACCCTTTTTGACAGCGACAAGAACAAGGTCAGCCTGAGTGACTTCACAGGCCAGAACGTACTGCTGCTTTTCTTCCCCGCAGCCTTCACAGGCGTCTGTACCACAGAACTGTGCAGCGTAAGGGACAATATGGCACAATATGCATCCCTCCATGCAAAGGTGTTGGGCATCTCCGTGGATTCCATCTTCACCCTCGCTAAATTCAAAGAAGAACAGGGGTATAATTTCCCACTGCTCTCCGACTTCAACAAGGAAGTCAGTACGGCATATGGATCGATCTATGAGACTTTTGTCTTCGACATGAAAGGTGTTTCCAGGCGTTCGGCTTTCGTGATCGACAAGTCAGGAAATGTCCAGTATGCGGAAGTGCTTGAAAGTGCAGGCGACCTCCCCAATTTCGAAGCGATCCAGACAACCCTCTCCGGTCTGGCCTGAGTTGATAAGTTAACCATGTCCAAAGCCGGGGCGATCATAGTCCCGGCTTTTATATATGCCATGGATCCTGTAAGGCGGCTTCCCCGTGTGGTATTTTTTTTCTACCTTTCGGGCTGATGCGAAAGTTCCTGCTCATATCTGTATTCTTTCTGACAGCCGGCCAATGTGCAAAAGCACAGCAGGATGCTGTCAGGAATACCATGCAACCGCAGGTAAGGATCGTACGGTTCTATCCAAACCCCGCCACATCATTCATAAACTTCGAATTCAAGAAGCCTTCGAACGATCAATACAGGTTCAGGGTGTTTAATTTTCTGGGGAAAAAAGTCATGGAACTGCCGAAGATCAATGGCAACTCCCGTGTGGATCTGGCAGATTTTACCCGTGGGATCTACATTTTCCAGGTGATGGACCAGCACGGAAAAGTCATCGAAAGCGGAAAATTCCAGGTCGAGAAGCACTGATCCATTTCACTTTTCCTGTACCCTGCAGCGCCCATTTCTTGTTATTGCATCACAAGACCTGAACGATCAGGAACTTCAGATAATTGGTGTTCTCCATACCCCGCATGATCGGATGGTCAGATGACTGCGTGCGGAATTCCACCTGCCGCAGGCGCCGACGGGCATCTCTGGCAGCCATATCGATGGTTTCGAGGAACAGCTCCGGCTGAATGAGGTTTGTGCAGGAAGAAGTCACCAGGAATCCTCCGGGTTTTACGAGCTTCATGCCCCTCAGATTGATCTCTTTATAACCGCTGATCGCTTTCTGGATGTTGGCGCGGGTTTTTGCGAAGGATGGCGGGTCGAGCATGACCACATCCCAACGGCGATCCTCTTTTGTCCACTGCTTGAGGGCATCGAAGGCATTGATCTCCATGAAACGGCACCTATCACCAACGCCGTTGAGTGCAGCATTTGCGGTAGCCTCCTTGATCGCATTTGCTGAAATATCCAATCCCAGTACAGACTTCGCCCCATAATGTGCGGCATGTATCTCAAAAGTACCGGTATAGCAGAATGCCCCGAGTACATCGGCATCCCTGGAGATATGCCGGATGGCCCTTCGGTTGTCTTGCTGGTCGAGAAAATATCCAGTCTTCTGCCCTTGTTCCAGATCGACATTGAAAGTCAGCCCATTCTCCCGGATCTGTATCCGGGTATCGAAAGGAGCAGAGAGGAACCCTTTTTGCTGGGGAAGCCCCTCGAGTTCCCTGACGGGTACATCGTTGCGCTCATAGATGCCTTTGGGTGAAAAGATGCTTTCAATAGCCTTTACAATGGTCGGTTTCCAGCGATCGATCCCCAATGCCAGGGTCTGTATGACAAAATAGTCGTTGAACTTATCGATGATCAACTGTGGCATGTCATCCGCCTCGCCGTACATGAGCCTGCAGTTCTCCACATATCCCAGTTTCTGGCGGTATTGCCAGGCCTGCAGGATCCTGCGATGGAAGAAAGCCTCGTCGATCGTTTCACCCGGCTGGCGGGTCAGCAAACGGACCGTAATGGTGGATAATGGATTCACATATCCCGTTCCGACGAATTTTCCATCATGTGTATGGACTTCTGCCACATCCCCGCCCTGCATATCCTCCTCCATCATGTCGATCTCATTGGAGAAAATCCACGGATGTCCGTTCAATACCCTGTTACCGATCCTTTTGTTAAGTATCACCTTGCCCATGGCGGTAAAGGTACAATGAATAAGATGTCGATGAAGCACTGCCTGAAGTCCGAAGTCTTCCCGTACCCTAAGGTTTGATTTGCTTAATTTTGCCGAAAATTTCTGTCATGATACACCTGATTTTTTCACAAAGGGTTTGTTTCATATTGACCATTGTATTGTTCTCGGCGAGCTCTTGCGGGGTGGCCAGGTACCAGAAAGACATGCTCCGGTACGTGAGGAACCCGTCAGGACCGGATATGGGCAGCGATGCACCGGCTTCGTTCGGCGGGTCAGGGATGATCAAAGCGACCGACCCCGTCGAAACATCAACCGGAAATACGGCATCCGCTGCCGGCATCACATCCCGGCAAGCCGACACCGAAGCCATCAGCCAGGACGCCATCGCAGGACAGGTGCAAGGAAGTCGGATGGTGGAAGAACCGGCGACGATCCCGGGTGCTGCAACACCGGAATTCCTTCCAAATGGGCGGCAAAGGAATACCGAGGTGGGTGATGGCCCATCCACCGGCGCTGTACAGGAAAAATCGGTGAGAAAGCTGTCAGCGCGGATGGAAAAAAAACTCCGCAAGCAAGGCAATGAGATCGATTTTCGCAACAATACCCCCCTGGAACTGTTTCTCATGATCATGTCAGGAGCCGGACTGGTACTCGGGATCTTCGGCATTGGACTGGGATGGTTCGTCTTCATCGTGGCAGGTGGCATATGGCTGTACTACAAACTCGTCGTGAACAAGAAGTGAAAAGCGACAATTTGACTTGAAAAGTGAAGTTGGCAAGCCATTTGAATAAATATTCGCACCAAAAACACGTTACGATGGATGAGAAAGAGATGACAAACCAGGAAAAGCCTGAACAAAATCCGGAGGAGCAGGTATTCGGTCTGAATTCGGATGAGAACATAGCCGGCACGATCAACGTGGAGGAAAAAGTGGCGGAGGAATCAGAGGATGAGAAGTTGCGGATGATGCTCCGTGAGAAAGACGACAAATACCTTCGTTTATATGCGGATTTCGAGAATTTCAAACGCAGGAATGCGAAGGAGAGGATTGAACTGATACAAACCGCAGGCAAGGATGTCATACAATCACTGCTGGAGGTGTTGGATGATTGTGACAGGGCGGAGCGTCAGATGCAAAAAAGCGACAACCTGACGCAATTGAAAGAAGGCGTTCAGTTGGTCTTCAACAAGCTCCGCAGATCCCTGCATTCGAGGGGTTTGAAGGAGATGAGCAGCATTGGTGAGGCATTCAATCCGGATGTCCACGAGGCCATCACCGAGATCCCTGTCGCTGACCGTTCGATGGAAGGCAAGGTAGTGGATGAGTTGGAGAAAGGATATTCACTAAATGACAAGATCATTCGCTTTTCGAAAGTGGTGGTCGGCAAACAAGCTTAAACGAACGAGGCCCCATAGCCCATCCATAATGAACCATGGCTAAAAGAGACTTTTACGAAATCCTGGGAGTCGCAAAGACCTCCACTGCCGAAGAGATCAAAAAAGCTTACCGGAAGGTGGCGATGCAGTTTCACCCTGACCGCAACCCCGGGGATAAGTCCGCGGAGGATAAATTCAAAGAGGCTGCAGAGGCCTATGAAATCCTCAGCGACCAGGATAAGCGTGCACAATACGACCGGTTCGGACATGCCGGCATGAGCAATGCCGGCGGCGGCCAGCGTGGTGGTGCCGGTGGCATGAACATGGATGATATCTTCAGCCAGTTCGGTGACATCTTCGGAGAAGACATCTTTGGCAATTTCTTCGGCGGTGGTGGAGGAGGTGGCGGTCGTGGCCGTAGCTCCGGAAGGGGTCGCGGTACCCGGGGCAGTAACCTTCGCATCAAGCTGAAACTGACATTCGAAGAGATCGCCAAAGGGACATCAAAGACCGTCAAAGTAAAGAAATATATATTCTGCAATACCTGTAATGGCAGCGGGGCAAAAGACAAGGGCTCGGTTCAAAACTGCTCGACATGCAATGGTAGCGGTCAGGTGCGCAAAGTGACCAATACCTTCCTGGGGCAGATGCAGACGGTGACAACCTGCCCGACCTGCAACGGCGAGGGCAGTGTCGTCACCAGCAAATGTGGCAGTTGTAAGGGTGAGG
>JBIKIB010000316.1:0-4746 GCA_044361845.1 Chitinophagaceae bacterium
GGGCATCGTGACGACCGACAAAGGAACCCTGCTTGCCGTATACGACATACGCTATATCAACAGTACCGACCTGCCCGGGAATATCGATGTGGGTTTGAGTCGCAGTACCGATGGCGGTCGCACCTGGGCACCGATGCGCATCATCATGGATATGGGCGCACCGCATGAAAATAATGGGGTAGGGGACCCCGCCATTCTATTTGATCCTGTCACCCGAAAGATCTGGGTGGCGGCATTATGGAGCAAGGGTAACCGTTCCATCGCCGGCTCCCTGCCGGGTATGTCGCCCGACACGACCGGACAGTATGCACTCGTCAGCAGCGATGATGACGGGGTGACCTGGACGACACCCTACACCATCACCCCGCAGGTGAAGAATCCTGCCTGGCATCTCTTCTTCGTAGGACCCGGTAATGGCATCGCCATGCAGAACGGTACGCTTGTTTTTTCCTCCCAATACTGGGATGAGAAGAAAATGCCTCATTCCACCATCATCCACAGCAAGGATAATGGGCGGACCTGGACGGGTAAGATCCTCGGTCCAAAGTCGAATACCACCGAGAGTCAGGTTGTCGAAACAAGCCCCGGCAGCCTTATGCTGAATATGAGGGATAACCGGGGAGGTTTTCGCAGCGTGGCGACCACCAGCGATCTGGGTGGACAGTGGACGGAGCACCCTACATCCTACAGTGCCCTGCCCGACCCCGTCTGCATGGCCAGTCTCATAAAGGCCCGCGTCACCAGCGAAGGTGCCAGCAAGGATGTGCTCTTCTTCAGTAACCCGAATACATCTTCGGGTCGGTACAACATGACGGTGAAAGCCAGTCTGGATATGGGTCAGACCTGGCAGCCGGTACACCAGTTGTTGGTCGATCAGCGGACCGGCTATGGCTACTCCTCGCTTACAAGGATCGACGAACAAACCATTGGTCTATTGTATGAAGGCGTGAAGGATCTGTACTTTGTCAGGATACCGGTGAATGAAATCTTAAAAAAATGACGAAAACGACTACAGAAACGGAGCGACTTGCAGGGCTTGAAGACTTCTACCGCAAACAACTTTTAGAGAGCACGATGCCTTTCTGGTTCCCGCGATCCTATGACAGGGAGCACGGCGGCTACCTGCTGATGCGTGATGCCGACGGCACACTGATAGACGACGACAAGGCTATCTGGATACAGGGCCGGGCCGCGTGGATGCTCGCCACATTGTACAATACCGTGGAGCAGAGAGCTGAATGGTTGGAAGGGGCGAAACTGGGTTATGACTTCCTAAATGCCCACGGCTTCGATACCGACGGCAGGATGTTCTTCCATGTGGCCAGGGATGGCAGTCCGATCCGAAAGCGGCGTTATTTTTTTTCGGAGACTTTTTACATCATCGCGGCCGCGGCCTATGCAAAGGCCAGCGGTGATGAGGATGCAGCACAACGTGCACGGGAGGTATTCGGGCAATGCATCGCATACCGCGAAGATCCAAGCCTGCTACCGGCCAAGTTCACAGGCCTGAGACCTGCCAAAGGGATCGGTGTCCATATGATCATGATGAACACGGCCCAGCAGCTGCGCGAAACGATCGGTGACCCACGATGCGACGAATTGATCGACGACTGTATCCGCGAGATCGAAACCTTCTTCGTGAAGGACGATATCCGCTGCGTCATGGAACAGGTAGCGCCTGATGGGTCCATCATCGACCATATCGATGGCCGGACACTTAACCCCGGTCACGCCATAGAAGGGGCTTGGTTCATCCTCCATGAAGCGAGATACCGGAATAACGACCCCCGACTCATCGATCTTGGCTGCCGCATGCTTGACTATATGTGGGATCGGGGCTGGGATGACCAGCATGGCGGTCTTTTTTATTTCCGCGATGTCTACGGCAAGCCCGTGCAGGAATACTGGCAAGACATGAAGTTCTGGTGGCCGCATAACGAGGCCATTATTGCCACCTTGCTAGCCCACCTCGTCACCGGAGAAGATCGATATGCACGCATGCACCGTGAGGTACATAGCTACGCCTATCGCCATTTTCTCGATACCGAAAACGGCGAATGGTACGGGTACCTGCACCGTGACGGCACTATTGCGCAGACGGCGAAGGGTAATCTTTTCAAAGGGGTCTTTCACCTGCCACGACAGGAATGGTATTGCTGGATGATACTGAAAAGCCACAGGCAATGATATGCCTCCGATGGATGCTGGTCATGCTGCTGTCAGCGATCCTCCCATCGATGGCACCCGCACAACTCCGGTTGGCACGGGTTTTCTCCGACCGGATGGTCCTGCCTGCCGATAAGCCCATCCCCATATGGGGGTCTGGTATCCCGGGTAAAAAAGTCATCGTGCGCCTGGCTGACAAAGAAGCCTATTCTTTCGTTGAGGTCGACTCAAGCTGGCAGGTTGTCCTCCCACAACGGAAGGCATCCGCGCGTCCGGAGAGTCTTTTTATCTCTATGGGGGAGGAGACCTTGACATACCGGGACATCCTGCTTGGGGATGTATGGCTCTGTATCGGACAGTCGAATATGGAATGGCCGGTATCAAAAGAAATGCACTGGCAAAAGGAGATCCATGATGCGCACCAGCCGCTGATCCGTTTCATGAACCCACCACCCGCCGGACGCAACGTCTTTGCAACACCCTTCAGGGATTCACTCCTCGAGAGGTTGACGGTGCAGCGCTTTTATGGATGGGATGGCTGGCAAAAATGCGATAGCCTGACGCTGCCTCCAATGAGTGCCGTCGCCTACTTTTTTGCTAAAAGATTGCAGCAGGATATCGACAGACCCATCGGACTGATCAACCTCTCCATCGGAGGAGCACCCCTGGAGTCCTTCATCGGGCTGGATGCCATGCGCAGCCATCCCCGGTTCCGTGTTAAGACCGAGGGAGACTGGCTGACCAACGACTCCCTTCCCGTCTGGGTCAGGGAGCGCGGTCGACAGAACCTGGGCGGTAGCAATGCCCGGTACGCTGATGCCGTGGGTCCCAATCATGCTTTCAAGCCCGGCTTCGCCTATGCGTCGGGGATAGTTCCCCTCGCGCCCTTTCCGGTGAAAGGGGTACTTGTCTACCAGGGCGAGAGCAATGCCGAGGAATGGGCGCGCGTGGTGGAGTATGGGGATCTCTTCAAACTGCTTGTGGACGAATACCGGAAGCTTTGGAAGGCCCCCCGCCTGCCGTTCTACTGGGTGCAGTTGTCATCCATCGAACGCGTACATTGGCCGATGTTCAGGGATGTGCAGCGTCAACTGCTGGAGGAAGTGGATCATGGTGGCATGGCTGTGACCAGTGATATTGGGAGCCGGAACGATGTACACCCGCGCGACAAGAAGACCGTAGGCGAGCGATTGGCGCTTTGGGCTCTGAAAGGAACCTACGGCAGGGATATCGAAGCATCGGGGCCGATGCCCGCTAAGGCCAGGTACAGGAACGGAAAACTGGTCGTTGCATTCACCCACGCGAAGGGCGGCCTCAGAACCAGTGACGGTTCACCGCCATCTGAGTTTTCAATCGATGGTCTTTCTGATGCACCCGCATCTGTCAAACGGCGGAGGATCATCATCCTATCCGCCAGGAAGCCAGATTTCATATTTTATGGCTGGAAGCCTTACAGCGGTGCGAACCTCATCAACCGCTCCGGACTGCCGGCCTCCACATTCAAAATCCCCGTGAGATGAAATATGCCAGCGGTACGATCACGCAAAGAACCGTCCCCATCATCGCTCTGCTTTTTTTCACGGCAGCTGTCCATGCACAGTCACTCGTGGTGCTGCCGAAGTATCACGATTCGCTGTTTTCCACCTATTACCATCAGCGCAACAGCCTGTTCGGTTCCAGTCCCGTGCGGGCGGGTGACGTCCTTTTCGTGGGCAACAGCATCACCGACGGGGCTGACTGGAGCGAGCTTTTTGGTGACATCCGCATGAAGAACCGCGGCATCAGCGGCGACTTCACGGCAGGTGTCCTGCACCGGGCCGCATCCATCGTGAAGGACAGGCCCGGCAAGGTTTTCCTCATGATCGGCGTCAATGATCTGGCACGTGGACTGTCCACCGATAGCGTGGTGGGCAATATCCTCCGCTTCGCCTCTTACCTGCGGCAGGAGAGTCCTGCGACCCGGCTCTTTGTGCAGAGCATACTGCCCGTTTCCCCGGTATTCGGAAAGTTCGGTGGACATGCCAGCAAGCGGGACTCGATCATCAGGGTCAACCGGAAACTCAGGGAACAGGCTAACGTCAACGGATACACGTACATCGACCTGTACCCCGCTTTCTGTGATGCGAATGGCCGTCTGGATCCACTTTACACGAATGATGGCCTGCACCTGCTGGGCGAAGGATACCTCTTGTGGAAACACCTGTTGTTCCCGCATGTGCACGGCCTTCAGGAGAAGCCGTCCATCATCCCGCTGCCCGTGGCGGTCGAATGGAAGGAGGGTCGATTCCCGTTGCACCAACTTGCCTCCATCGTCATGTCTTCGGATAGCCTTGACCGTGAGTCCGCTTACCTCCTGGACTTGCTGTCGGGGATGGGATGGCGGCCCGGTCGGAGGAGCAAGGCCGGGAGCGATGAACGGTACATCGAGCTGCGGCTGGAGAAGCCTGAAGGAAAGGGTCATTCCCCCGAAAGCTATGCGCTCTCTGTGGACAGGCAGCGTGTGATCATCCGTGCACAGACCTCCAAAGGCATCTTCTACGGCATTCAGACCCTACGCCACCTGATGCGTGACGGGCTGAT
>JBIKIB010000317.1:0-4710 GCA_044361845.1 Chitinophagaceae bacterium
TCACCCGAACGATAGAAACGGCTACCGCCCGGGAATGCAGGCGATCCAACGAACCTTGACCGCGTCAGCTCCGCGTCGTTGATATAGCCGCGGCCCACCTGTGCTCCTCCGATCCACAGCTCACCCGTAACACCCACAGGTACCGGATGGCCGTCAGCATCCATCACATGGATCACCGTATGCGCATTCGGAAGGCCGATGGGTGGTCGATCATGGCCGCTGCCGGATCGGCATTCCCAAAGGGTGACACCCACGGCCGTCTCCGTCGGTCCGTATCCATGGATGAGTCTTGCCTGGTATGTTGAAAGGCAGTTTTCGACAAGTTCATTCGTAATGGCCTCGCCACCGCACCATATGAACTTCAATGTGGCATCGACTGCAGGGTCAAAAGGGATGTCAAGGAAAGCGCGCAACATCGACGGGACGAAATGCACGTATGTCACCGCATGTCGGATGATCAGACCGGCCATACGCTCCGGGGAAAGGAAACGGTCAGGACCGGGCAAGACAACGGCACCGCCGGAGATCAGTGGCAGGAAGATCTCGGGGACGGACACATCGAAACCGGGAGAGGATTTCTGCAGGGTCCTGTCCTTTTCGGAGAAGCTCAGGATACGCTTCGTGTATTCGAGTCTGTTGACGATGTTCCGGTGTTCGATCATGACTCCTTTCGGGGCACCCGTCGTTCCGGAGGTGTAGATGACATAGGCCAGATGATCCGTTGCGAATAGACTGCGTACCGCGCCAAGCCCGTCCCTTAATGCTTCTTTCAGTGCCAGATACATCGGTACGAAACGTACACCGCCCATCATGGGCAACATATCATCACTATCGGTGAGGCATATCTGCACGCCGGCATCCTTGAACATGTAACGGATCCTTTCGGGAGGTGTATGCACGTCGACCGGCAACATCGCCCCGCCGGATTTCAACACCGCCAGCAATGCAACGACCATATCGGCCGATCGTACCATGCAAACGGCCACCGGCTGCCCACCGGAGACCCCGCGACATTGCAGCCAGGCGGCAAGTGCATCGGAGCGGCGGTCAAGCTCGGCATAAGACATGAAGGATTCCGGCATGACAAGGGCGGGAAGATCAGGAGTCGTGAGGGCCTGATCCCTGAAAAGCTCGTGCAGACAAATATCTGGGTACCCGTTACCGGTAGTATCATCCGGTCCGGGCATGGCAGATTTCCTGTCGGAGGGAAGAAGGATGTCCAGCGAACTGACGGACACATGTGGATCCGCAGAGCACTGCCGCATGATCGCCATCCATCTTTCAGAAAGTTCGACGATCTGCTTATCGGAGAATATGTCTCGGTCATACTGGAGCAGGACACCATTGACCATACCGTCATGATCCACGCCGGATTTACCGATGACAACGGCGATATCCGACTTCGGCCTCGATGGGTCGACGGGATACGGTTCGGTCCGGATTCCATCGAACGTGAAGAAATCGTGAAAATCCTCCTTGTAATTAAAATAAGTATGAAACAGTCTGTCGGGCCGTGCGGCTTTTCCGGCGAGCATCTCCTCCAGCATGTACCCTACGGGCAGACGCATGTGGCGGAGTGCTGCTCTGAATCTGACATTCACCTGTCGCAGTACATCCGAGAAGCGGAGGGTATCCTCCATTCGGACGGTGACAGGGAGCGTCTTCATGCGGAATCCGATCGCATCGTCATCCTCCTGCCCCCTACGGTCATGCACCGGAACCGCGACCGTGATGGCATCCGCAGCGGTAAGGCGGTACAGCAGGATATAATATGTGGCCAGCAGGAAGCGGAACTCATAGCCCGGACTGCCGGCGGATTCATGACGCAAATGCCGCCATATGGATCTTTCCGGAATGAAACTGAAACTCCCGGCAGGCCGGGTACTGTCATGATGATTCCTACCGCCACCGGGCGAAGGCCACGCGATGACGGAGGAGAAATCCTTCAACTCATCCCGCCAGTATTCGGTCAACACCGAAGCTTCCTTGGTCTTCAGAAACTCCTTTTCTTCCACGCCCCAGGTCCCCGCCTTTGTGGACAATTTCAAAGGAGCGTGACTTCCGTTGCGACAGATGCGGTTGTAGAGATCCGAAAGCTGGACTGCCAGCCGGATATAAGAACTCCCATCGGACTGGATGTGATGGAGAACTAAGAGGAGGATATGGCTTTCAGGAGAAAGGGCCACCAAAAGACACCGGATAGGGATATCCCTTTCCAGATCGAACGGCCTGCTGATGAATGCACTGACCGATCTCTTTACGGCCATATCCTTTTCCTCCGGCGGGTAAGCGCCAAGGTCCAGTTTTTCCAGGAATACCATCTTATCTTCCCATACCCTGACGAGCAACTCTCCATGGCTTTCGAAAAAAGTGCTCCGGAGAGTCTCATGTGCTGTCACAAGGGAGTGAAGTGCGTGCTCTAGGGCTCCGCCATTGAGTTTTCCATGAAGCCGGATGGCCATCGGCTTGTGGTAAGTATCGTCGTTCTTATCGAGTTGATGAAGGAACCATAACTGTTGTTGCGCGTAAGTGGATGGGTGCACCCTGGCACCGGAGAGATCGACGGGGTCCACATACCGTTCAATTTTAAGGTATGCTTCACCGTTAGCAGCAATCACGTCACCATCGGCAACCGGATCTTGCACATCTGGCTGCGATCGCAGTATGGCACCCTGAGAATTCGTTTGTTCTTTTTCTGATAACTGTCCGATACCGTTCATCCCTGATCGATGTGAATTGAGTGGAAAGCTGACTCCCGGTGGAGACAGGATATATGGTCGAGCCGGACGCTGTGAAGGAAAGTCGGCATGGTGATCGATCCTGCTGAAAAGCCCAACAGACAAGGGTCTGCAGATGCAATACAAGATCATGTATGGAGTACATTCACCACATCGATTCCGGACAGTGAGGCCGGCAGCTGACCTGCCTGTCGTAACAGGCAGAAGTTTTTAGGGGGACGGATAGTAGGGTATCGCTTGCACTTTCGTGAAGTGTGAAAAATGCAGCGGACTTGATGTGGTTTCGAAGAGATGATAAAAATAAGGGAAGAAACCAACACAAAAATCGTGTTGATTCAATGTATTTTTACATCTCCCTACTTATACACATATTATCAACCGAATGAGCCCAATAAGCCTCGAAATCAATGGTTCAACGTCGTTTTTTCATGCAGGCACTGCTTCATGGGAAGACCTTACGGAAGAAGAAAGAGCCGTTTCGGATTCTTACCATCCGAATCGGAGGACGGAATTCGCCACAGGGCGTTATTGTGCGAGGATGACCATGAAAAAACTTGGCTTGAAGCCTGTCAGCATTCCTATTGGCGTAAACAGGCAGCCCTTATGGCCAGCAGACGTGACGGGGTCCATAAGCCATACAAAGGGGCTCACCGGTGCTTTGATGGCAAGGAAGATGGACTTCCGATCGGTGGGGATCGACATAGAAGGAAGGCGGAAAGTGGAGCCGTTACTATGGCATCAGCTATTCACGGAGAACGAATATCGCATGCTGGATCTTGCGGGCACCAATGATGCAGCGGAGTTGGCCACGCTTTTCTTTTCCCTCAAAGAATCCTTTTACAAAATGCAGTTCCCGCTGACGGGCAGGTTCCTTGATTTCAGGGATGTGGAATTGCAGCCAATGGAAACAGGGTACAGGATTTCGGTCTTGCAGGGACTCGAACAACCCGAGATCCTGCGCGATCACAGGCTCGGATTCATGTACCATGAGGGGTTTGTGATCACATGGGCACTGGCGGAGTGAAGCCCAAGGGTTTCGTATCACATCAGAACCATCAGCATCCGTTGTTGAGTGTTGTTCGAGAAGATCAAGGTCTGTGAAGATCTGGTGCTAAGTCCCCACATTGTAATGATGATCTCATCCCGATTGATCTTCATTTCTTTTGTAATCTCCCCGGCTGAAATATTTTTCCAGCCATACATACATGCATATGAAAAAATATCGGCTGCCCATCTCTTTGATCTTCAGTTTGGACTCACCGTATTTGCGATTTTCCCAGGAAATGGGAATGACGGTCCATGAATAGTTCCTCACTATGGCTTTAAGGGGAAGTTCCACCGTGATGTTGAAGTGAGGGGAAAGGATCGGGTGCAGACCATTGATCACGTTCCTTCGATAGGCCTTGAATGCGTTGGTGGTGTCATTCAAAGGAATACGGAACATCATCTTGATGAAGAGGTTCGCAAAGCGGTTCAATAAGAGTTTCAGCCATGGATAGTCGTTGACCTTCCCTCCCTTCACAAACCGGCTTCCGAACACGCATTCATAGCCTTCGTCATTCATTAACCGCCAATACTTCACCGCATCCCGGGGCGAATCCGAAGCATCGGCCATCATGATCACAACGGCATCACCCTGGCTGTGATCGAGTCCATGAATGATCGCTCTGCCAAACCCATGGAGTCCGGTGTTTTGAATGGGCACAAGTGTTGGGATCTCATCACTCATCCTGAGTTTGTTCAACAAGGTCCATGTACCATCGGTGGATCCATCATCCACCACGACGATTTCATGTGGGATGTCAAGATTCTTGAAAGTGGCGTGGATAGCCGCCAACGTGGGAGAAAGGGATTGCTCCTCATTGCGGGCAGGAATGATGACGGAAAGCAGTTTTAATTCGCCGGGTCGGTGGATCATATGACAATCTGATTTTAAAGCGGTGCTGAAATATTCAGCCAATCCGGATTTTTT
>JBIKIB010000318.1:0-4703 GCA_044361845.1 Chitinophagaceae bacterium
GCCTTTCCGCGGAAAAAACCGACAGGCAGACACTCTCGGTATCACAGGGTCAGGCCATTAGGGAAACGCTGGAAGATCATTTCAGAAAGAATCATCCCTTTTGTCAGTTGAGGTACACGATCAGGGATTTGTCGGAAGAGATCAGGATCCCCTCTTATCAGTTGTCGGCATTCATCAACCAGGAGTACGGAAAGAATTTCAACGAGCTGATCAATGAGGCAAGAATAGATTATCTCAAATCGAAACTGTCGTCGGATCCCAATGCCACGCATTACACCCTGGAAGCGCTTTCCAGACAGGTCGGCTTCAATTCGCGCAATTCCTTTATAAAGGCCGTCAAGCGGCATACGGGGATGACACCGTCTGAATATTTCCTGAAGAAGGAAGACTGAGACTCAGAAGGAATATTGCACCATGGCCATATAGGTCATTCCCTGGTTGTCGCTCAGCCCGACGTATTGGGTGGATTTGTAAGTGGTCTCGAAGCCGAGTGACAGGGATCTGTTGATATCCCAGATGACATTTCCGAAGACGGTGCTGTTGGAAAGGAATCCGCCGCCGATGAGATCTTCCTTCCGGCACTTGTCTGTCCCGTATCCGATACGGCTCTGGAGGTTACGCTTCCAGAACATGGCACCTTCGACCCACCAGCCGGTACTTCTCACTTCGATATCCTTCGGCCCCTTCGTGGTTTGCATGATGGCGCCCATATAGTTACCGAGTGCCTGCCCTGTATAGATCTCACCCTGTAAGCCGAATCTTTTTCCGGTCCTCAAAGCAAATTCTCCCGCATAACCGCGAACAGCAGGCGTGTTGATGCCTTTGTTGACGAGGACACCTCCGACAGTATCATTCTTGTAGATCCTGTAAGAACCGGCGACACCGGAGATGGCCGCTTCAAATGCATCCCAGGGCACCCAGGCTTCCGGGTCGGAGCCGGACTGGAATTTGAGTGACCACTCGAGGTTGGGCACTCCCCGGTTGGCAGAATTGTTCCGCAGGTCGCTGGAGTAATAATTTGTAATGGGCTGTGTGGCTGCCAGCGTGAGCGTGACTCTTCCTTTGTCACCCGCAGACAGGTAACGATCCGCACGCAGTTGTCCGCGGGAGCTGTTTCCAGCGCATCCGGCCGCTGCCAGTGCAAAGTAACCGTCGATCATGTTGGGGATGCGCTGCGCGAAGACATCCGTCTGCTGCCCTGCCGAGAAACGCCAATTTTCATTCTTCGCCTCCATGTAGAGCAACCCGGGCAACAAGCCGTAGGATGGAGATGAAACGTCTTTTGTCAGATAGGCGAATATCTTCCCGCCCAGCGTGAAGCCTCCGACACGGGGACCCGTCACGGAGAAATAGAGGTTGCTGGCCCTAGCCGTGATATCGAATGTATTTTCCACGCCGGACCCATCCCTCGGCATAAGTATGTAATTGGTACCATATCCTGGCATGGTGCGCCGGGGGGAATAGGATGTCAGCATTTTTACGGTGGCTCCAAAATAAACCTGCACGCCACTGTCGGCCGTACTATAGACCGGGGCGGGCATCTGGGCTTTCGCAACCGAAAGCATGAGGTTGAAGAAAAGGATCGGCAGTATTATTTTGATCTGTCGCATGATTCAAATATTATAAGGTCCGGAAAGAGTCCGGACCTGTATGTTGTATGATACCCATTCCGCGGTACTTTCATAGCGGTTGAATGGACAGTGATACTTTGTCTGTGCCGATTGGCCAGCTTTCATTTCTGACGATCCAGCAGCATCACGAGCGTTTTTTCCTGACGCTTCGTCAAAGGCCTGTCGGTCTGAAAGTGCGTATGCGGGTCCTCGGGTGAATATCCTTTTGCAGGATCGGCATCGGCAACACCGTCAGCCTTGCGCTCATAAACCGTCTTGCCCTCCTTGATGGTTTGCATGACCCTGATATCCTGTATCGTGAGCGGATCGACCCTCAGCGGATTCCTGTCCAGGATCACCATATCGGCCAGTTTGCCGACCTTTAGCGAGCCCTTCGACTTTTCTTCCTTGAGCTGGTAAGCCGCGTTGTAGGTGATGGCCTGAAGCGCCTGATAGGGGGTGACACATTCGGCGGGATTGATAACATTCCCGGACACTGTCCGCCTGTTCACGGCACCGCTCATGCCCACTATCTCACTCGGACTGCCGCCTGCGGGCCAGTCGGTATGCGATGTCCAACGGATACCGGCCTTCTGCATGGAATTGGCAGGCACTGCCCAGCTGACGCGTTTGGGACCAACGAGGATGGCGACATCATCACCCTTGGCTTCCAGTCCCGCCATGGTGAAGCTGGGGATCCCGCCTACCGCCTTGATCCTGGCGACCTGGTCCGGCCGCGTGAAATTGGCGTGCTGCAGGATCGGCCGGTGATCGCTCATGCCCTGGCTTTTGATGGCCTTTTCGATGGCCTGCAAACAGACCTCCATTGCCTGGTCACCGATCTCGTGAACGGCGATCTGCAGGTCACTCTTCCAGTATTTAGCGAATGCCGAGTCAAGCTCCGCCGTGGGGGTTGTTTGTATGCCTTTGTAGTTTTTGTCCGTTACACCGGCGGGCAGTTTGGTGAAGGGTTGCGACAGGAGCATGGTCTCCGGACTGCCATCCATCCAGAACTTGATGCCGCCCAGACGGATCCGGTTATAGTAGCGTGCATTCATGTCAGGGCGGGCAGCGAGCAATTTCTTTGCATCGTCGCTTCCGGGCTCACCGTATTTCTGTTTTACGTTGTAGGCAGCGGTTGCGGCCTTGCTGGCTACCGAACCTTTAACAAAAAGTACCAGGTCGATCGGCAACCATTTGTTGTCGATCGCAAGCTGTACCGTTTCGAAGTCATCCGCACCCAAACCCAGGCCTGTCTCCTGGGCGGTCGTATGGCCATTCTCCACCCAGATCTGCACGGCTTTGTCGAGCCCCTTGCGGATCATCTTTTCAGAGAATGCCGGGCGCTTGGCCCCGATCTGGAAATGAGCTTCCTCGGCGACATGTCCGGCCAATTCCTTTGAACCCGGCTTCCTTTCAAAGAAACCACCGTCGGGATCGGGCGTGGCAGCCGAGAGGTTCAGCATTTTCATGAGTACGGAGTTGATGGCGCCGTGGTGGCCGGAACCGTCCTTCACATATACGGGCAAGGTGGTGCTGATCTGATCCAGTTCCTCTACGGTCGGGTGACGGCCTTCCTTCATAGCCGTTGCTCCGTAGCCAAATCCGACCAGCCAGCCCCCCTCAGGAACTTCCTTGGCAAATGCACGCATGCGCTCCTGCAATTCAGCGATATCCTTGCAACCCCCGAGGCTTGCATCCAGCGCGTTCTTGCTGGTATATATCAAATGTCCGTGCGCATCTACAAAACCGGGTGTCATTGTCCTGCCCTGGAGATCGACCTGCCGGGCATCCTTGCCTGCAAAGGCGATGGCTTCGTCCTTTTTGCCAAGGAAAGCGATGACGCCGTCTTTCTCCACCAGCGCCTCCACATACTGGGCACTGTCGCCCTCCATGGTGATGATATCGCCATTGAGATAAACTACGGAAGAAGATGTCGCCGCGTCAGCCGGGGATTTATCCCCGGAAGGTCCCTTGCAGGAATTAAGCAGGGGTAGCAGTGCCATTGCGAAAATCCATTTTTTCATGCCGGTCGATTAAGTTGGTTATGAATTGGTTTCAATTTCGGCAAACGTTCCATCTGACAGGATGGATTTCAACAAATGGATGTGTACTTTCGGCAAAAGGGTGCAATCTCAGCCATTTCGGCAGGGGACCCGCGGCGCTTCCCCGGGCCCAAATGCCTGAGGACGGGGATTATTTATTGTATGAGGAGATACAGGCCGCTCAAGTACCGGCATAAAATTGTATTTGATCACCTTCAGTCCGCATGCTGCTGCATTTTCAAAAATCTCCTTATAGTTCGCGATATGCTTTTTCAAGTCCCCCGTCTGTCTTTTGATGTCATCGCTCACCGGCAGGCTCTCCACGACCGTCCATGTCATCCCCGCCGCTTTTATCATGGCTTTACACTCGAGGATCGAATGCTTCGTCCACTCATCACCGACAGGGACAAGACATCTCCCGGTCAGGGCCAGCGCATGGTCTCATGCAAGTAATAAGACATGGCAGATGAGTTTTATGATGCGGGACCTCGCGTGACCGGAAGAAAGGTGTCTCAGATGTCAGGATATGACCGGGGCTACCCTGACAAAATGCTGTGTCGTCAGAAGCTTAAATATACAAATCCTGAAAAGCATAAGGAGGAGTATGAGGCACTTAAAAAAAACTTGAGTGAGATTGACACCAACTCATAATATAAGCAGCCCTACATATGAACGCTCAGCTTTTTTAACTTGTTTTTTCATCGGTACATCAGATTTTTCCTGCTGCCCGGTTTTAATTTTTTCATTGCGGTTTAATCGCTCGAACATATTAAAATTGGCTAATATTTTTTCCTTAGTGTAGTTTTCTCAAGCGAAAAAAGAAGATCAAAGATCATACAACAGGCAGGTAGTGTCCGGTCTGTTCATATTCATGTTGAAAGCGTGGTTGGGTGTATACCCAAGAAGAGGCTTGTCTTCACCGATCCACGTAAAGGAATTCTTTAACAGGACAATGTGCGGTAAAGAGATACCCGGGATGTATACAGATCGAAGCCTTTTATTATTTTTTGTTGGCTAGCAGCTGGAGCTGAAATGATCTGCAAAGAAG
>JBIKIB010000041.1:0-15272 GCA_044361845.1 Chitinophagaceae bacterium
AAGGTTGTCGGGATGACAAGTGCCTTACGAATCCGGCTTAGGATGAGCTCTTTTGTGGATGATGTCTCCATATCTTCAACTGGCTGGTACCTCCGATGATTTTTCTTCCCCGGCAACGGCATCCGTGACTATAATCACATCTGCCGGTGTTGTTTCTTCTGTTTTTAATTCAGGAATTTCTTCAAAGATTTTCTTCTCTTCAAAAGGTCGCTTGCCTAACAAGTCCTCGACATCCTGCTGGTGTAGAACTTCCCTGTCCAATAGGGCAAGTGCCAACTTCTCGACCTGTTCACGCTTTTCCGTGAGCAATTCCATTGTTCTGACATAAGCTGTATCCACCAGTTTCCTGACTTCATCATCTATCAGCTTTCCAGTTTCGTCGCTATATGGCTTGGTGAAAGTATTCTCTTGTTGCGGATCATAAAAGCTGAGTTTTCCTACTTTATCGTTCATGCCATAGACGGTTACCATGGCATAGGATATTTTAGTGACCTGCTGAAGGTCATTTTGTGCTCCGGTGGAAATTTTACCAAAGAAAATATCCTCACTGGCCCTGCCACCAAGTGTCATACACATCTGGTCCATCAGCTGCTCGGTATCATAGAGGTACTGTTCCTTTGGCGTATACTGAGCATATCCGAGCGCAGCGACACCCCTTGGCACGATCGTCACTTTCAGCAATGGATAGGCATGTTCCAAATACCAGCCGCAGACGGCATGACCCGCCTCATGATAAGCGATGATCTTCTTTTCTTCAGGAGAGATGATCTTATTTTTCTTCTCCAATCCACCGATGATCCGGTCAATGGCATCCTGGAAATCATCCATCTCCACCTGCGATTTCCCTTTCCTGGCGGCAATCAACGCAGCTTCATTGCAGACATTGGCGATATCCGCTCCGGCAAATCCGGGGGTTTGTTCAGCGAGTTTGAAGATGTTGAGCTTATCGGATGTCTTGATGGACTTAAGGTGAACCCTGAAGATATGTTCCCGACCTTTTAAGTCTGGCTTATCGATGCTTATCTGGCGATCGAAACGCCCGGGACGCAGCAGGGCGGAATCCAACACATCCGGACGGTTTGTCGCAGCCAGTATGATGATGCCGGTATCACCGCTGAAGCCATCCATCTCGACCAGCAATTGGTTGAGGGTGTTTTCACGTTCGTCATTGCTGACCATCATGTTCTTACCCCTCGCCCTTCCTATGGCATCGATCTCGTCGATGAAAATGATACAGGGAGCTTTTTCTCTCGCCTGCTTAAAGAGGTCCCGCACACGGCTGGCACCAACACCTACGAAAAGCTCAACGAAATCTGAACCGGACATGGAGAAGAAGGGCACTTGTGCCTCTCCGGCCATAGCCTTCGCCAGCAGTGTCTTTCCTGTACCAGGAGGACCCACCAGCAACGCACCTTTCGGGATTTTTCCACCTAGAGCAGTGTATTTCTTTGGGTTCTTAAGGAAATCCACGATCTCCATGACTTCCTGCTTTGCTTCATCCAATCCCGCCACATCCGAGAATGTAATGTTCACTTTTGTGCCCTTGTCGAACAACTGTGCTTTTGACTTGCCGATGTTGAATATGCCACCCGGACCACCGCCACCGCCAGGACCGCCACCCATCTTTCGCATCATCAACACGAAAAGCAGGCCGAACATGAGCAGGGGGAAGAGGAAATTGATGATCGGACCGAAAAATTCAGGATCCGTAATGGGATCCACCGGCACCGGAGTTACCGTTGGATTCGCCTGGAAGTACTTATCCAGCGACTCCTGATAGTCTTCCACTTTGGAGACGCGGAACTGGAAATGAGGTCCTTTTGAATTTTTTACGAAATCATATTTATCTTTCAACAATTCTTTATAGGACGGCTGATTCAGGCTGTCTTTTAAGATGTACACTCGAACAAGATCCTTGTTCTTGACAGGCTCGATTTTTTCCACATGATTTCTGGAGAGCATCTCCTGCTTGAACTTCAGGTCGGTGATGACGGTTGCATCGGGAGTGACACCCTGTACGACCTGGTAGCCGATCAAAAAGATGGCTGCCAATGCATAGATCCAGTAAATATTGAAACGTGGTCCCTTACGCTGTCCTTCTTCACCTTCTGATGAGGAACGGTTCGACTTGGATTGCTTCGGTGCCCTCGTCTGGTCTTGATTTGCCATATCTGTTCGCTTCTCGCTTTATTGATTGAATATCTTACTTTTATAACACTGAAAAGGCATCAAGGTTTCACCTTTTTTTGCCGCAACGGTTTTGGTGCATCCTCTACGTGCTCTTGCACAGGCGCATCACTCCACAACTCTTCCAAACGGTAAAATTTCCTGGTTTCCGGAAGAAACACGTGTACAACGACATTCACAAAATCAACAATGACCCATTGGTTGGCACCATATCCCTCGTCATGAAAAGCGATCTCTCCGCATTCCTTTTTCACGGCATCCCTTATGTACTCGCCAATCGCCCTCACTTGTGTGGTGGAACCCGCCTCACACACAATGAAGAAATCCGCGACAGCCTCCGGAATCTTCCTGAGATCCATCGATATCAGATGCTCCCCTTTCTTATCATGTATGGCTTGGATGATGACCTTAAGTAACTTACTGCTCCGGGTTAGTCGGCTGCTTTTTCGTTCAGGAGCAACCAATGCTGGTGATGATGTCAAATGTTTGTTTTTAATGTATTGGATGTCTCCACTTTCAGGTTCCCGGTACAATATGCAGAAAAATTGCTTTCCCTGAAAGCCGATCCGAGAAGGCTATGGAACTTTACTATCTTGCTCAAAAATACGAAATTAATACCTATCCCCCTGATGCACACCATCGGAGAGCCATTCATTATACTGGAATCCACTGAAAGCACCAACATTCATGCCATGAAACTGGCAAATGCCCGTTTGGCAAACCCTGGTACAGTGTTTTTTGCCAAGGAACAATACGCCGGGAAAGGCCAGCGCGGTCGACAATGGCAGTCAGAACAAGGCAGTAACATCATCATGAGTGCCCTGATAGAGCCTCCGACACCGGATCCGACCCGACCATTCCCCCTCAGCATAGCAACAGCACTGGCATGTCATGACCTTTTCAGCAGATTTGCAGGTGACAAAACCTGCATCAAATGGCCAAATGACCTGTATTGGAATGACAGAAAGGCAGGAGGCGTCCTCATTGAAAACATCATCCGCGGCGGGAAATGGATGTTTTCGGTCATCGGCATCGGTTTGAATATCAATCAGACAATTTTCGACCCAAGCCTGCCGAATCCAGTATCCCTGAAGCTGATCACCGGAAGATCCTTTGAACCAACAGATCTGGCCAGATCACTGTGCACGATACTGGATGACCGAATTCGATCCTTAAAGAACGATGGGTTCAATGCCCTGCTGGAAGAATACAACGATTCATTATATGGGAAAAATACAAAAATGCCATTCGAAACCAATGGCAACATGTTCGACGGAATCATCAAATCGGTCACCATCGACGGTGAACTTGAAATAGCGTGCCCTGATTCCCGGAACTTCCGGTTCGGAGAGATCAGATTCTTGTCTTAGCCTTTCAGCAGGTACGATGGTAATCGTTCAGCAACTCCGACATGACAGTACCCGAATCAATGACCTCATCCTCAGCTGCCCTTGCTTCCACCTCGAAGCGGTTTTCCCAATAACCTTTTCGGATATATTCAACAACATACATGAAGATGAACGGCAGAAAACCATATCGCATGAACTGCTCCACATGCTTCAACTCATGCACCACCCATCGCCTGTCAGCCTTGAAATCATCCTTATCGACATTGTGTAAATGGATGGTGCGGCCAATGGTCAGGGCGACAGCGGATGCGCCTAATTTATAAGCAGCCATCCTCCCAATGAAAGACTTCTCATAGATCCTGATCCTGCCATTCGCCATAACACAAATTGTGCAATTGACATGCCAGATAAGAATACCTGCCAACTTTTAACAACACGACATGAATATGTTTTTTGAAATCCACATCTATCAATGCTTTCATCGAATTGATCTATAACATTGCATATGCTTTCCGCACGCATATGCATCATCTACTTATGTTTTTCAACGAGCATACAGGGGCAGGCCCTTACGGCATCGGACACCCTTGACCTTACAGGACTGATGGCCAAAGTCTTCAAAAAATCCAGTAATGGCGGGAGTAGCAAAGGCCTTGCCATCCTTCCGTCGATAGGGTACAACCCGAGCATGGGTTTCATGCTCGGTGCAAATGCCACGGCAAGCATGTACCTCGGGCATACCTCAGATACCCGCATGAGCACAGCAGCCGCCACCGCATTCGTGACATCCAAAGGGATCATCAACCTTCAGCTTCGGCACAATGTCTTCTCCCGGGGAAATAAATGGATGCTGCAAGGCAATGTGCAGGCATCGAAAATGCTGGTGATCGATTACGGACTTGGGATCGATGCGACAAATGGAAGATCAGGAGACGTTAACGTAATGGGATACCCGCTGCGAAATTCAGTGGGCAGTTACCCTATGAGCTTTGGATTGTTCCGACTCAATGAAAAAGTGTATCGCCGGATCAATGAATCCCTTTTCATCGGTGGAGGTATAAACATTGATCTGCACACCGGCATCAAGGAAGAGCAACTACAGGCGGATGCCGGTATCCTGACACCCCATTACACCTACAGCCTTGAAAAAGGAATAGACCCAAAACGGTACGCCGCCAATGGCGTCATGTTCAATATTCAGTATAACACCCGCGAACACCCCAACCGATCCTATGGAGGAATGTATGCGGACCTTGTGATCCGATCGAACAACAAATTCCTTGGCAGTGCACTGAACAGTGTACAAATGATCACAGAGTTCCGTAAATATTTCAGCCTCTCCGACAACAACCCCGAACACATACTGGCCATCTGGCATCTGGGTACTTACCGCCTTTCAGGGGATGTACCCTATCTCGATCTTTCCGGCACCGCAGGCGACCTGTATAACCGGAGCGGAAGAGGTTATACCATCGCTCGATTCAAAGGTCCTTCTTACGTTTACCTTGAAACAGAATACCGCTTTCCGATCAGCCGTAACAAACTCTTCAGCGGTGTGGTGTTCACAAACATGCAGACGGCATCTGACGGACGTTCAGTGAAACTATTCGACAGACTGGAACCATCCGGAGGCGGAGGATTGCGGATCCTACTCAAAAAACAAAGCAGGACGAATATCTGCATAGATTACGCTTTTGGCAGATACGGGTCTAGTGGCCTTTTCTTCGGACTGAACGAAGTTTTCTGAGCCGGAAGTTCTGCTTATCACTGCATGGCTGCCATGATCTCCTGTGCGTGTTCCTTCGACTTAGGCTTGCGAAAAATTTTCAGGATCACGCCGGCCTCGTCAATTACGAAAGTTGTCCGCAATAGCCCCATATACTTTTTCCCATACATCTGTTTCTCACCCCACACACCATACTTCCCGATGATCTTGTGTTCAGGATCCGCGATCAATGTGAATGGCAAATTGAATTTGGCAGCGAATTTCTTATGGCTGGGATCCTCATCCGGGCTGACACCAACCACTGAAAATCCGCTTTCCGTCAAAACGGAAAAATTATCCCTCAGATTGCAGGCCTGCACAGTGCATGTGGGTGTGTTATCCTGCGGATAAAAATACAGTATGAGTTTCTTTCCCTTGAAATCGGCTAAAGAAACCTTGTTGCCATCTGAATCATTTACAGTGAATGCCGGCGCTTTGCCGCCTTCTTCCAATACGGTCATGTTATGTTTATTTTATCGATAAAAAACAACGTTCCGGGTGGTTTTGTTGCCGGCTTCATCTTCAATGCTCACGATGAGGGTATGCTTGCCCGGAGGGCAACGATCATCAAAGCGATAGGTGAAAGTCGACCCCTTTTGGGAGAACATCAGCCATTTGCCATCGAGCTCTGCCCTGAAGTTCTTAACGGTTTTGTTATCATCCTGTGTGGTCACCACAATGCTTTTCATGGTCGTGGCAGTGCCTCCATCGATCAGACCATTGAAAGATATCTGCGGCGGCGTATCATCTCCCACCAGCTGGAATCCACCGAATTCCCGGAATGTTGCGGCATACCACCCCAGCTCCCAGGACGCTTTTCGTACCAATATGTCGTTGTTTGATATCTTTCGGATCAGCATCCTGTCGCGCAGGGTGTAGGGCACTGGCTTATCAGCCTTGAGTCGAATAGTGAAATATTGATGAACAGGCGTCGTATACCGATGTACATCATGCATTGGTGAAAAGGCCTTGGGGCTAATATCAGTGCGGCTTATATGCGTCAGATGAACCGAATCATAAAGCCCTTTTTCAGGCAGTACGACCTGCAGCTGATCCGTCTCGTACACGCCGATTTCACCTGCCCGCATGAGTATGCCGTCCTGCTCTCTGACAAGTGAGGGAGCCCCTGTTTTTTGCATGGAAAACCTTGCCTCTGAGCGATTGCCATATGGATCGTACACTTCCAGCCGGAAATGCCGGACAGCGGAATCCATCAGCAAAATGGAAGCCACCTTCGGGTCATTATGATAGATATCAAGCATGTCGCCGGGCAGTGGAAAGATATATTGAAAATAAGAGCCGCCGGAAAGTTTGAACCGATAGTCGATATGTGCATTCAGATATCTGGTCTCATCATATCCGATCCTGTCCAGAGAGAACCCACCCAGCAAACGGTCTCCTTCAAAAAGCTTCACCCTGAAGATCCCGTTAGGATTGTCAAACCCACTCATGCGGTCGGTAGCCTGCAGTGAGATCACAACACGATCAGTGTTCACACGGATGACTCCTGCTGGCAGGTAGAAAGCGCCTTTCTTTGAAAGCGGATGGATCGTTGGGGTCTGCTCATAAGTACTCCGGTTGCGGTCATAGACAGCCAGTTTCTTAAGATCAGGTGGCACATTATCAGCGATGTCGAAGCCGAACAAAAGGGGATTAAGGCATTTATCTGACGATGTTTCTCTGATCTCGAAATGTACATGTGGCCCCTGTGAGCCGCCGGTATTGCCACTATAACCAATGAATTGCCCTTTCCTGATCGGGAATGCATCCACAGGAAGAGGGAGATCCATCATCCAGCTTTCTTTTTCATACTGCCGCTGCTTCAGGTACCGTTCCAACTCAGGCATGAAATCGTTCATGTGCGCATAAAGAGTCGATGTGCCATTGGGGTGATCGAGGTAGATGGCCCGGCCGAATCCACCCGGCTCTATCTTCAGCCGCGAAACATATCCGTCAGCAGCAGCGTAGATAGGAAGGTTCTCCCGTTTTTGGGTGGAGAGGTCCAGACCCATATGAAAGTGATTGGAACGCATCTCGCCGAAATTGGCGTTGAGTTTTGGAGGAATTGCCAGCGGATATCGATAATATCCTTTCGTATAAGAGATGATCTGTGCCTTCGAAGATGTTGATATTAAAAATATTAATATGCCTAGAAGCCAATCCATCAACCTCATCTTTTCTGTATTTTTATAGGGCAAAGCTACTTTGCGAAAACCATTAAACCCTTACAAATGAGTGTCAATTCAAAGCATATCGCGACTTTTCTGATGGGAGCGGCAGCAGGTCTGGCGGCCTATAAATATGCCAATATGAGCGATGAGGAGAAAGAAAAGATGATGACCGACATCAAAGACAAAGCAAATGCATTCAAAGAAGAAGCCGAAGGTTTGGCAGACAAGGCCAAGGATTATTTTGAAGAACTGAAGACAAAAGGCGGTGACGCGCTAAAGGACAATATGGGCGATGTGGAATCTCTTTTCAAGGATCTGTTCGGAAAAAAGGACGAAGGAGAAAAAGCCGTTTAATGTCAACGGAACAAGCGGCAGGGTTACCCATGAAAAATTTCGTATGACAGGGCAAGACACTTTTAATCCAGGTGTGCATCATTGCATGTCCGGTCATTTATCCCGGGCGCCAATTAAAGTTTACCGATATAGTATTCCCTTACTTTTCTTGATATATCCGTTTCGGCAATTACCTTTGCAACCCGGGAATCCCGGGTTTTTTTGTGCCCTTACAAATCTAAAAAGTCCTTAAAGTATACGCTCATGCCCCAAGATCGCTCCATCGACACAGTCCTCATCATCGGCTCAGGACCCATTATCATCGGCCAGGCCTGCGAATTCGACTATTCCGGTAGCCAGGCCGCCCGTAGCCTGCGGGAAGAAGGCGTCAAAGTGATCCTGATCAACAGCAACCCAGCCACCATCATGACCGATCCTATGATGGCTGACAGGGTCTATCTACTGCCATTGACCGTAGAAAGTATCGAACAGATTCTTGAAGAGAATGATATCGATGCAGTATTGCCTACGATGGGTGGCCAGACGGCGTTGAACCTCGCCAAAGAGGCTGAAGAACTCGGCATCTGGGAAAAATACAATGTTCGCCTGATCGGGGTCGACATAAAAGCCATTGAGAAAGCGGAAGACCGGGAGAAATTCCGCCAATGGATGATTCAGATGGGCGTCCCAGTGGCTCCGGCAAGAACCGCGAACTCCTTCCTGGAGGGCAAAGAATTCGCACAGGAGATCGGGTTCCCGCTCGTGATCCGTCCATCCTTCACCCTCGGTGGTACCGGAGGCGGGTTCGTGCTTAACAAGGAATACCTGGATGAAGCACTGAACCGCGGCCTGACGGCTTCTCCCATACATGAAGTACTGGTGGAAAAAGCCCTCATGGGATGGAAAGAATTCGAGCTGGAACTCTTGCGTGATTCGAATGACAACGTGGCCATCATCTGTACCGTTGAAAACTTCGACCCAATGGGCGTGCATACCGGAGACTCCATCACCGTTGCACCAGCAATGACACTGAGCGATACTGCGTTCCAACTGATGAGGAACACCTCAATCGCCATCATGCGCGACCTAGGCAACTTTGCCGGAGGGTGCAATATCCAGTTCGCCCTCAACCCCGAAACGGAAGAAATCATCGCCATCGAGATAAACCCTCGCGTCAGCCGTTCCTCTGCGCTCGCATCCAAAGCCACCGGTTATCCCATTGCAAAGATCGCCGCCAAACTCGCCCTGGGATTCACACTGGACGAACTAAAAAACCAGATCACACAAACCACCTCCGCATACTTCGAGCCCGCACTCGACTACGTCATCGTCAAAGTACCCCGCTGGAACTTCGACAAGTTCAAAGGAGCTAATGATACCCTCGGATTACAGATGAAATCCGTAGGTGAGGTCATGGCCATAGGAAGAAGCTTTACCGAAGCCTTACAGAAAGCCTGCCAAAGCCTTGAGAACAATGCAGTGGGACTTGGCTACTACGGCAAGAGCATGATGCATTCAGAGGAGATCATCGACTATCTCAAGATACCGAAATGGGATCGGGTCTTCCGCATCAAGGATGCATTGATGATGGGCATCAGCGTGAAGAGTATCGTGCAGGCCACAAAGATCGATCGCTGGTTCATTTATGAGATCCAGAAGATCGTGACCCTGGAAAAAGAAATCGCCAAGTATAAAATGGATACCCTTCCCGTCGAGGTTATCCGCCAAGCCAAACAAATGGGCTTCAGCGACGACCAGATCTGCAAGATCATGCAGAACGGAAAGGAAGACGAGCTCTACGAAAAACGCAAAGCCGCCGGGATCCGGAGGGTTTTCAAGATGGTTGATACCTGCTCCGCAGAATTCGAAGCAAAAACCCCTTATTTCTACAGCACTTTCGAAAATGGTGGCGTCAGCGAAAGCAAAGTCAGCGACAAGAAAAAAATCATCGTACTGGGCAGCGGCCCGAACCGAATCGGACAAGGCATAGAATTCGACTACTGCTGCGTACACGGATTGCTGGCCATCAAAGAATGCGGGTTTGAGGCTATTATGGTCAACTGTAACCCCGAGACGGTCTCCACCGATTTCGACATGGCCGATAAACTTTATTTCGAACCGGTCTTCTGGGAACATATATGGGAGATCATCGAACACGAAAAACCAGAGGGTGTCATCGTGCAACTCGGTGGTCAGACAGCCCTGAAACTGGCTGAAAAACTGACCCAAAAAGGAGTCAAGATCATTGGAACATCATTCGATAATATGGATATCGCCGAAGATCGCGGACGATTCAGCGATATGCTCAAGGAACTGAACATACCCTACCCCGAATATGGCACCGCCCTCAATGTTGATGATGCCGTGGAAGTAGCTAAAAAAGTTGGATATCCGGTACTCGTTCGGCCATCTTACGTGCTTGGCGGACAAAGAATGCGCATTGTCATCAACGATGATGAACTGGAAAGTGCCGTGGTAAGTCTGCTTAAACACCTTCCTGACAATAAAATACTCATCGATCACTTCCTCGACCGCTGTCAGGAAGCAGAGATCGATGCGATCTTCGACGGGGAGAATTTCCACGTCATGGGTGTGATGGAACACATCGAACCCGCAGGCATCCACAGTGGCGATAGTAATGCCGTACTTCCGGCCTTCAACCTCACACCACTGGATGTCACTACCATGGAATACGCTGCCGAAAAGATCGCCAGAGCCTTGAACATACGCGGACTGATCAATATACAATTCGCGATACAGAGAGGTAAGGTTTTTGTCATCGAAGCCAACCCCAGGGCTTCCAGGACTACACCATTCATCGCAAAAGCATATCAGATCCCATATCTGAATATTGCCACCAAAATAATGATGGGCACCCATAAGCTCACAGACTTCACCTTCGAGAAGAAGCTTCAGGGATTTGCCATCAAAGAACCAGTATTCAGCTTCGATAAGTTCCCCGGTGTGAGCCGTGAACTAGGGCCGGAAATGAAATCCACCGGAGAAGCCATTCGGTTCATCAAAGACCTAAGGGATCCTTATTTCAGAAATCTCTATAAAGAACGCAGTATGCACCTGAGCAAATAATGCGCCCCTGAACTTCCCTTGACAAGAAATCAAAGCCCACAAATGGCATAAGCCCTTTTGTGGGCTTTGACCATTCTGCCTTTGCCATACATTAGCTTTGCGCCATGAAACCGGAACATTACCTCAGGATACTCATCCTAATGACCATACTTTTTGCGGGAGGCCAATCCTCCGCGCAGCAAGTACGCCTGTTCGGTCTCATCAAAGACATTCACAGCGATGAACCGGTCCCTTTCGCCACCGTGAAGATCATCGGAAGTAAGTTCGTTAAGCTGAGTGACTCGGCTGGCAGATTCACCTTTATCCTTTCAAAATGGCAAGGCGACAGCCTCTTGGTCACCTATGCGGGCTTTCAGGACACATACGTAAAGCTTGATACCAACACACGCGAAACGCGCATCACCATTGCCATGGAAAGAGGCAGGCAGAAAGAAGAAGTGGTCGTCCGCGGAAAAATCAACAGAGGCCTCCTCATCTGGAAACGCATCGTCAAGAACAAACCCCGCAATGATCGCAGCCGCTTCTCAAATTTCGGCTACGAACTCTACAATAAACTGGAGATAGACCTGAATAAGGTTAACCGCGAAAAAATGGAGAAAGGGCTGATCCCTCCGAAACCTTTCAAGTTTCTGCTGGAAAACATCGATACATCGTCAGAAGAACACCCCATCCTTCCGCTATACCTGACAGAAACACTGTCGGACTACTACTACCAAAGCAATCCGAAAAAAACACGCGAATACATCAAGGCAAATAAAACAATAGGCGTAAAAAATGAAAGCGTCACAAAACTGCTCGGCGGGATGTATCAGAACATCAATGTCTACAACAATTTCCTGCCGGTATTCGACCTTCAGTTCGTGAGTCCACTCAGTGATAACGGAGATGCCTGGTATACTTACAAAGTGCCGGACACACAGTTCATAGGTGGAAAAAGATATTACCATCTGGTCTTCTACCCAAAGAACAAAAGCAGCAATACATTCCAGGGAGATGCGTGGATAGCAGATTCAAGCTACGCTGTGCAAAAAATGAACCTTCGTCTCTCACCCGGGGCGAACGTGAACTTCATTGAAAAGCTCAGCCTCGTGCAGGAATACCAATTGGTGAACGACAGTACCTGGTTCCTTTCAAAGGATAAGTTCATAGCAGACTTCTCCATGCTGGGTAAAAAAGCCCTCAACTTCGTCGGAAGAAAGAGCACGACTTACAAGAATATACGAATCAACGACCCCTACGTGTTGAACCAACTCGATATTGAAAAACTACAGGAGACGGTAACGGTATCCAGCATGGCCATGGAGCAACCCGACAGTTTCTGGAACAACAACAGACACGAGGCACTCAACCGCAATGAACGGGCCATTTACAACATGGCCGACACCCTGTTGAAGTCACCCAAATTCCAAACATTCAGCGAATGGATAAACTTCATTGGATCGGGCTATCGGAATATAGGAAATTACCAGATCGGCCCATGGTTCAATTGGATGAGCTATAATATGCATGAAGGGTACCGGGTACGTTTCGATCTCGGGACAAACCAAAACTTCAGCAAGAAAATCTACCTCTCAGGCTATCTCGCTTATGGCTTCAACGATAATGCCCTGAAGGGAAAACTGGAGACGATCTATCAGTTCAGCCAAAACCCAAGGCACAGGGTCCATGCAATGTGGAAGAACGATATGGATTTCGGACAGACCTACTACGATGATGTGAGCTTCGACAATATATTCACACTCGCAGTCCGTAAGAACCAGGTGCCAATAAAGCTCATTCGCATCGACCACCAGATGCTCGAATATTACAAGGAATGGAAAAGCGGAATGTCGATAACGGTATCGGCTAACCGAAAAAAATACGATCCGTTGCGCAACCTCCCCGTCGCCACAGAATTTCCTGCACCGGAGAAAGGGGAAGCCTTCAATAATTTCGAAATGTCCCTGAAGCTGCGCTTCGCATATTTGGAAAAATTCCTGGAGAATAACTTCTTTCGGACCAGCCTTGGCAGTGATTATCCTATCACAGAACTGCGCATATCCAGGGGAATACCAGGCGTGCTTAAAAGCGGATATTCCTATACCAAGCTGAACCTCATGATATCCGACTACAACAAGATCGCACCGTTTGGTTCGATATACTACAATGTCTACGCCGGCAAGGTCTATGGTACGCTTCCCTACATGTTGTTGAATATCGCCCCTGGCAATGAAATCTACTATTACAACCGATATGCCTTCAACCTCATGAATCGCTACGAATACCTGATGGACCGATATGCCGGCATGCATATCGAGCATAACATCGGTAACGGACTCTTCCGATGGCTTCCATATAACCGTTTCCTGAAGTTCAGACAGTTCTGGAACATGAAAATGATCTGGGGGGACATGAATGCAGAAAACCAGGCGCTGAACTTCACGCAGGGACATTCTTTTGTGAACCTGAACGGGAAGACTTACATGGAAGTTGGAGCAGGCATCGACAATATCCTACGATTCTTCCGTCTGGACCTTGTCTGGCGAATCACACCAACACCATTACCTAAAGAAGCATATAAACGATTTGGAGTCTTCGGAAGCTTTCGGATAGGATTTTGATCCATCATGGAATGTCATTGTGAATCCTGTCAAACATCACCGGTCAAGCAGAATAAAGCTTCGGACACCGGAAAATCGCACGACCTGATCAATTTATACCATTTGGGCATCACAAGCTTCCAAAATGATCTGACAAGCTTTTCGGATCTCATTTTCCGACATGACCAGGGGCGGTGCCATTCGCAGGCACTGAGGTGCGAAAAGAAACCAATCGGTCAGCAATCCTTTTTCCAAACAATAATCAATGATGCGTTTATTGACATCAAAACTGTCAAACTCCACGGCCATGAGCAGGCCAGACGTCCGGACGGCGCGAATGATCGTATGAGACAAAAGCGATCGAAACAACGACTCTTTCGATCTGACTTCATTGATACGACCCTCATCCAACATGGCATGCATAGCTGCCAAACCCGCAGCACAGCATACTGGATGCCCACCGAAAGTAGTGATATGTCCAAGAACAGGATCTGCTGTGAGTGCCGACATGACATCGCGGGAGGCTACGAAAGCACCCAATGGCATGCCCCCTCCAAGTGCTTTCCCCAATAAGACGATATCAGGCACAATACCATACTGCTCAAAGGCCCATAAACTTCCTGTCCTTCCAAATCCTGTCTGTATCTCATCCAGGATTAGGAGTGCTCCCATATCATCACATCGTTTTCTCAATGCTTGCATCCATGCTTGTTCAGGTGCCATGACACCACGCTCAGCCTGTATGGTCTCCGCAATAACGCAGGCAGTATCAGACCCTATCTGATCGAGCTGCTCAAGGTTGTTATGGTCTAAATGTCGAATACCCGGAAGCAAGGGCCGATAGGCATTGCGCCAGTATTCATCACCCATGACGCTGAGTGCTCCTTGCGTAGAACCATGGTATGATTGTTCGAAAGCCACGATCTCAGGCCTGCCCGTAAAGCGCTTGGCAAGCTTCATAGCGCCCTCAGTGGCCTCTGCACCTGAATTCGTGAAATACACCGAATCCAGCGATGAAGGCAAATACCGCACCAACGTCGATGCATACACTACTTGCGGAGTCTCCACCAGTTCACCATAAACCAGGAGATGTAGGTATTTGTCCGCCTGGTCCTTTATGGCTTCAACCACCCGCGGATGTCTATGCCCCATATTACAAACACTGATCCCGCTGATCAGATCGATATATTCCCTGCCTGCACGGTCCCACATCAGGCATCCTTCCGCGCGGACCATCTCAATGGCCAAGGGTGCAGGGGAGGTTTGAGCGACATGACGCAGGAACAATTCCCTTTGATTCATAATGTCCACAAAATTCGTCAATTTTACGCTTGTTCAAGGTAAAGACTCAATAGCTTTGGAATTCGTTCTTGCTTCGAAATCATTGTCATGTATTGCATTTTGTATCAAATTTGCCCATATTCGTCAAACCCACGTCCATGCCCGTCATCCTCCCGGTAAAAGGTACCTCTCCCGTATTCGGTAACAATTGCTTTATCGCACCCAATGCCACGATAGTGGGGGATGTTGTCATGGGTGATGACTGCAGCATTTGGTTCAATGCCGTGGTTCGTGGGGATGTTAACACCATACGGATAGGGAACAAAGTGAACATTCAGGATGGAGCAGTCATACATTGCACGTATCAGAAGACAACCGTCGTCATCGGCGATAATGTCAGCATCGGTCACAACGCAATTGTGCACGGTTGCCGTCTGGAAAACAACGTACTGGTAGGCATGGGTGCGATCGTGATGGATAATGCTGTCATTGGCAGTCACTCGATCATCGCTGCAGGTGC
>JBIKIB010000042.1:0-15254 GCA_044361845.1 Chitinophagaceae bacterium
CCGGGATCCTGAATGAAGAGGAAAACCATGCACAGGTTCATCAATGCGAAGTACTGTCCATATGCCGAAAACCCTGTCATATTTTGCACTGCACGGTCGATGCCAAATATCCATAATGGCTTCACCAAGAGGTTCAGCAGGATGAGAAGCAGGACGGAGCCAAGGAATTTCTTTTGCAAATTGAATGTCGGATATAGCCAAACGATCAAATAAGGGGAAGTGAGAGGGGCTGGATCACTCAGAAAGCCACACCTGCAACCGTACCTGCCTGGCCAGTCAAATGAAATCAGCTCGTCAATGGTGCACGTCAGCCTGCAACACGTACGTTACGGTTCAGACTTTCCGCCAGTGAAATCAGCGTCTCGGTCCTTTCAATGCCTTTGATCTTCTGCAACTGGTCATGCAAGACGTATCGGAGCTGATTGATATCCCTGGCCACGACTTCCAAGAACATGCTGTAGTTTCCAGTGGTATAGTTAATGCGAATGATCTCCGGAATTTTGGTAAGATCCTCTGCTACCTGATCATACAGGGAACTCTTCTCCAAATAGATCCCTACGAAGGCGGTTATGTCGTAGCCCAATAGTTTTAGATCTACATTCAAGCGCGTACCTTTTACAATGCCCATTTCCTGTAGCTTTTTGATCCGCACATGTATGGTGCCACCCGAAACAAAGAGCTTCTTACCCAGATCAGCATAAGAGATACCGGCATCCTCCATCATCTCGTGGATGATCTGAAGATCCAGTTTGTCAAGATTCAATTTTCCGCCCATTGATAAAAGTGTTATTAATGATTGTTTAACAATTTGTGTAAATATTTGAATAATTTCTATAATTACAAAATTATTATTGAATTATTTAAAACATAACAGCATATTTATTTAATTTTACCCTATTAAAGAATCGACTGATCCTTTCAATTTGTGGGGTGATGAAATTTTGGCAGACATGCCCTCTTGTCTCGAGGGTGGGGATTCACGGATAAACACTGCATAACGCCGATCTGCCGACGGGCGGACCGACTGGGGTTGACCACCAGTAGGTTGAGGGTAGCACCCTCTACAAATTTGTGCAGCGGCTAACGTCCTCGTGGAGGTTCGACCCCTCCCCCTACAGCTTCTGGCCTCTGGTGAATTGCTTGTCAATTTATCAGAGGTTCTGTCATTTATAAACAAATGAAAACCTCATTTTACAGGGTAAAGGCATCCAGTGATTCAAGTACTCATTCGTGAACTTCAAACTAAATATAAAACTTCATGAAATTATATTAAAAGCTTGTTCAATTTAGATCAAAGTTTCCCTTTTCTACTTTTTATTTCAATGATCACTGCTATGTTCAACTTGATAGCAGTGGCGACCCTTACGGCATTAAAAAAGAGAAGCCCATAAGACGCAATGTCTTATGGGCTTTTTGAGTATCAGATGTTTTTACTTTACTGCCAGATAGCGCATCATAGCTTCAATAAAATAATAATCCGCATAGGTCAAGGCAACATCCACCTCGCCCTTGAGCGGCAATGCGCCGACATTGTGTTTCAGCAGGAATCCACCGTTGGTGCCGGGCTTTGCGAGATAGGTTTCTGAAGAGAGCGTCGTAAGGATGGTCTCCGCAGTCCTCATGTATTTATCTTTCATTTTCCCTTTTGTGAAGCCGGACAATTCGATGAGTGCCGAAGCCATGATCGATCCTGCAGACGCGTCCCTGAGGACATTAGGGATCCCCGGGGCGTCAAAATCCCAATAGGGGATGCCATCTGTTGGCATGCGCGGATGGTTCAGGATGAATGCGGCAATCTTATGTGCCTGATCCAGATACCGATCATCTTTTGTCATCCTGTACATGACCGTATAGCCATAGAGGGCCCAGGATTGTCCTCTTGCCCAGGCAGAAGTATCGTGGGCTCCTTGCCAGGTGGTCTTTCGAAGCAGCTTACCGCCATTTGCAAGGGAGTAGTCAAGTACATGATATGCAGCGTTATCCGGACGGAACTGGCGTTCAATCGTCGTATTGGCGTGTGTCACTGCGATGTCGCGGAATCGGGGGTCCCCACCATTGTTGCTTACCCAAGTGAGTAATTCCAGATTCATCATGTTATCGACGATGATGGCACAGGTGAAGTTCTTACTGGAATCCCATGATTGGATCGACTGGATAGAAGGTCGATACCTTGTCGCAAGCGACATGGCAGCTGTGTCGATGGTCTTGCGGTAAGAAGGATTTCCGGTAATGCGGAATGCATTCCCATAGGAGCAGTACATCATGAAGCCGAGGTCATGGTTCCCTGTGAAATGCTTCATTGGTTCCATGAGTTTCAGCCTTGCTTCAGCTGCGCGCAGGATTTCCGGATTTTTTCCATATTCATAAATATACCAAAGTGTGCCGGGGAAGAATCCGCTACACCACCAGCGGATGTCACTGGTCTTGAGTGTACCGGTCTTCTCATCGAAATTTTGAGGCATCCGGTCAGCCGGTACGCTATTGTCAAGCAACTTGTACTGAGTCACGGCAAGATCCATATTGCTACGGATCTGTTTTTTAAGTTTTTCGCCTGATAAAGGCTGACCGTTCGCACTGAACAGGCAGGCCAGGCCGAGCATTAACGTGATTGAAATCTTCTGCATCATTGAAAAAAATTGAAAGAATTTTGCTGATTAAATCAAATGGGTTTAATACTGATCTTATAGTTGCCTTTCTTACGCATCGATTTGTCGAGAAGGGTTATCCTGTAAAGGGTATTACCCCATACTCTGCTGAGGCGGATATCATCGATTGCAACTTTGCTGACGGAATAGTCAAATACGGAAGCATCATAGGTCATCTGGACCGAAGCATCACCATTGGTCAGCACTATCCTTCCTGCGACCGGCTGAACGGGCTCAACAGCTGACAGGAAGTTGAGTTGATTCGGGGCTTTTATCTCCCCAAGTGTGAAACGCTCATCAATCTGCAGGCCTCCGTCCTTATCCATACGATAATTCAATTGCCAGCTGGCGACAGCGGCAGCTGCCGGATAAGCACCGGAGATATCAAGACTGAAAGTTTTTGAGGAAGCATCAAAGGTCGCTTGCCTGGAACGGAATTCCCTGCCCTCTTTTTGAGGTATTCCGTTCACCATTGGGAGGTTATGGTAATCGCTCTGCATGGTCCAGATCGTATACCGCTGGCTGCTGAAAGTGAATTTTGTATAGGTGCCGACGCCCGCATCGACGAAGAAGGGTTTAGACTTCAGGAAATACACGAAACTACCGACATCGTTATGGTTGTGGCTTTCAGCATTGTAACCGCCCTTTGCACCGAAGAAAGCTTCACCGCTGCGCATATAGCAGAATTCAGTCTGAGGATACCATGAATATGCAGCATTTGAAAGGCCGGGTGTAACACCAGCCATCTCGGTGGCGGACCATAAACTTTCCAATGCACGGAATAAGTCACGTCCTTCAATGCCTCGGTCCGGATTTCTTTTTTGAAGGTAGGCCGCAAAGGATTTCATTTCATTGCTTCCCACTGCTTTCCCATAGCGGTATATGACATCGGCATTGCCACCTCCTTTTGCAGAAGCATCCGCAAAATTCACCACCCAGTCATCACCTATATATGACCTGGCGATATACTCTCCCATTTGGCGGATTTTCTGTTCTGAAAAGATATCGATCTTACCAGCCGTGGCATAGTGCAGCAACTGCAGGTAGTCGTACATCTTACCGGCCGCATGCCCCCAATAGGAAGGACCTTCCTCGCATGCACCATCAGCTTTGGTATAATTGATGAATTTGTCAGTGGAAACCATTGATTTTCTGACACCTTCTGCTCTTCTTGCGTCATTCTGCTCCATCAGCAGGAAGCAGGCTAAAGCATTGAAATTGCACCAGGGATTCCAGTTATTCACCATCTGGTCGGCCTTGCCTTCCAGGGCCATCCACCAGAAATCGCTGCGTTGGAGGTATGGATCGAGTATTCTGATTTTGACTTCCTTTCGGATCCGGGCAGAGATCACAGGATTTATCTTATCGAATTCTTTTGAAAGGAAATGATGGATCCATGACATCATTGATCCGAGGTCACCTGAAGTGAGGTCAATGATCACTTCATCGAGATCAGGAAGTGATCGTTTGGATTTCTGCGTGGGGAGGTGGGCGGAAAGCACCCAAGTGCTCATTTCACAAGTCTGCCACACTCCATTGACGATCTGATCCATGAAACGTCCTTTCCCTTCAGCCATCTCGGCCATGAACAGGCTCGCCAGGGCAGTGTTGTTGTTTCCGAATGGATTCTGCATGATATCCCTTGAACCGGTCCTTTCGTAAGCGAGATAGTCTGTTGCCTTTACCACTTTCCATTCGTAAGCGAGAAATTTTTCCCCTGCTTTGATGGCCTCTTCTTTTCGGCTGCCGGTCAATTTGTCCCATTCAGTGCGTTCGCTATAGGCAGGATAGCGAACCCAGCTGGATGACGGAAGTAACAGATCGGAGACATTCTTACCTGACAGGTTTATTTCCAGTGGTCCTTTTTGTGCATTTGCCTGGGGCATAATTGCAAGCAGACAAATGCAAAATGGTAAGATTTTTCGGATGATCATCATTTGGAAGTTGTTTGATATTATTTGATGTGTCATTTGGGCCAGTAAAGGAATCCGCTGACTTTACGATTAAAGCGTGTCGCGGAGGGCTGTATGGCTGTGATGTATCCTTTTGTTTCCGGGAAGGCAAAGAGGAGTTCTTCCAGTGCATACACGGAGGATGCGGGATCATAGGGTTTGTTATAATCAGCCCTTGTCTTGTCGGGAGCGTAGTTCGTGTTGACGAATTCGATATGTACATTATTGGCAGGATCCGTCAGAAATGGCCTCCAATAGTCCATCATATCCTGAACCGAAACATTAATATTGTTCTTCCGGTTTTTAAATGCCACCATGGCTGCAGTCCCTTCATACATGGCTTTGGCCCTGAAAATCCTTGCGTAGAATGCCAGATTATATGCGTGATAGGCAAAAGCATCCCGACTGATCACATCTTCTGATTGGCCACCTGCCCTGAGGTTCACATTCAGCAGTGTAGTGTATGCATTGGAGGTATAGTCGAGTAGGCCCTGGTCGTTCAGAATATACCCGAAATAGAATAGCAGATTTAAGCGGATGGTCTCCCAGTTATTGACTCTTGCTGCAAAAGATCGGTATGCAAAAGCCCTGGCACCGATCCAGTTATCGACTTTGGTACGGTCCGCAGTGGTCATTCGGCTTCTGACAACGGAATATGCTTCATAAAAACCGAAATAGCTGGTTTCGTTGGGTGAGTGCACTGGATTGGCAACTTTATTACCCGCGTTGACCCATGCTAAAAGGGTGGTCACGACCTTATCATAAAAAGGTTTTGCTTCGGCAGGGTTCTTTTCGAAAGTATACAGCCATCGGAGGGCAAGCATTTTACAGTCCTGGGCTTGTGAGGAAATATTACTGAAATTGTCGGCGGTCCCTTCAGGAAAAGGATTCGGTGACTTTGACAATGCCGATGAAGCAGACTGCATGATGATGGAAGTCGCAGCGGATGACATGTCGGTATTGGTGGTGGATTCCTTTCGGATCTGATCGAGTGTGAGTGAATCAACGATGAGGTTGACAGGGAAACGTGTGTCGGTAGTCGGAGGTGTGACGGGGACCACTGGAGTCGTAGGGTTGTCTTCTTTTTTCTTGCAGGAAGATACCAGAACGACTGATGCAATTGCAATGGAAAGGATTCTTTTCATTTGGATACAATGGTACAATAGTATAATGTAAAAAGAGGGGCACGTAAGCTTGTACGTGCCCCTCTTTATTTACTTTTCTAGTTCGGCCAGCCTGGATTCTGTGTCAGGTTGGGATTGATCTGAATTTCCGCTTGCGGAATGGGCCAGGTATAGAAATGATCACCACCCCAGCTGTAACCGGCGATGTTTGCACCCCACACGCTCCTGAGGCCGTTGGCACCATCAAACTTAGTTGCTTTCCAAGTCTTCCAACGGATCTCATCATAATAGTTGATACCCTCGTTAAGGAACTCAATACGACGTTCGTTGCGGATCCTCTCCCGCATATCGGACTGACCCGAAATATAAGTAGGCTTAGATGCGTCCGTTCGCTGCAGTGCAGGCATTCCGGCACGCAGACGAACCTCATTGACTTTGGCGACAGCGCCTGTCACATCATTGGCTTCGTTGAGTGCTTCAGCCCACATGAGAAGGACATCGGCATATCTGATGAGCGGAAAATCTATAGGACCGAAGGCTCTGTTGAGCAGTTCTGAGTTTCCCTCGTACACGAACTTGCGATGGAGGTAGTAGTACTCCGCCTGGGTGTCTGTCCTAAGGTCTCCGTTCACCGCGGCCTCTGCCCTGAAAGGGAAGCGGCTGGTCACGACGGCAGGAATGTTGCTGAACAAGCCGTTATAGGTCGAGTATGGTGTGATCACCGAAGCTGCGAGGCGGGGATCCCGATTCTCGTAAGCGGCGCGAATCCTGGCTTCATTACCCGTAGGCAGGTATTTCGTCATATCAGCACCAAGATTCTGGCGGGCTGTACGCTCGGCAGCGGTGAGGTTGTCGCGAAGGAAATACACTTGACGGGCACGAGTGTTCATCGCATTGAAGCCCGGGATTATCTGATCCCAATCGAATTTGCTTCCATCAGCTTTTTCGAAGAGATCGACACCGACCGGGGATACCAGATATGTGTTCCAGCAGGAACCGAAAGAAGACCGAGTACCACAAAAGAATTGCGTTGTGGATCCGAGGTTGACGATACCTGTATTCTGAATGGTGAAGATCATCTCGTCAGACTGTTCGTTCTGCTCTTTGAATAGCAGACGATAGTCATTAAAAAGCCTATATCCAGCGGTGGTGACATTGGCGAAGTCTGCTGCAGCTTCTGCAAATTTACCCTGATATAGATATGCTTTTCCACGGAGTGCATAGGCTGCACCTTTTGTCACCCTGCCATAGTCTGCCGCGCCTTTGTTGTATTTGAGTGGAAGGTTAGCTTCAGCGATACAGTCAGAAAGATCTTTGATGATCACATCCCATACTTGCTGTTCCGTTGACCGTGGCTTGGTGGCTTCAGTGTACAGGAACGGTTCCAGGTAGATCGGAACACCCTTCCAAACCTCATTCAATCGAAAATAGAAGTAGGCACGGAGGAATTTTGCCTCTGCAAGCAGGCGGGCCTTCTTGGCTTCAGGTGATGGGGATTTAGCGGGGATATTCGCGATCGCATCATTTGCACGGATAACACCTTCGTAAAAATTCCTCCAGTTGCTGCTGAAAAGGCCATTTGAAGGGGTGATGGTTCCGAGCAGCATGGCGTCTGTTCCATCTCGCTGCATGCCACCAACGGCAAAACGATCCATCTGATACATTTCCAGTCCGGAAGCGGATCCTGTATTTTGTCCTAGGCGAAGTGCGCTGTAAATGGCATTGACACCTACCACGGTCAGGTTATCGGTCGTCCACATGTTCTCGCTGCTGAGCTGATCGTACGGTGTAGTGTCCAGCAGATCTTTCTGACAACCCCCAAGGGCGACGGCTGCAATAGTGATAAATACAAGTATTCTTTTCATAATGATTTGTTTCAATGGTCTTAGAAAGTCACGTTCAGGCCAAGAGCATATTGCTTCATGGTCGGGTAGCTGAACCCTGTTCCGATTTCTGGATCAAGGCCTGGGAATTTGGTGATCATGAACACGTTCTCACCACTGAAGAAAACACGGGCACGCTGGATGAATGCCTTTTTGGCGATGCTTGCCGGTAGGTTGTATCCAATTTGTATATTCCTCATTTTCAACCATGTAGCATCATACATCCACCAGTCACTGGAAACAGCGGAATTCTGTCCGTCAGCTACACGCAGCCTTGCGTATTTTCCATTGATATTATTGCGCGGATCTGCAGGATCTGCTTCATTGAAGTAATAACGATCGTTCGCTACGTCGGCACTGACATGATTACCCCAGATAACGGTGGAGCTATTGAAGCCAAGTCCCACGAACTGGTATTGGTGGCCGGCTGCACCTGACAGAACGAAAGACAGGTCAAATTGCTTCCAGCTGAAGTCGCCTGATAGTCCGAATACAAATTTCGGCAGGGCGGAAGTACCGGTGAAAGTGCGGTCGAAAGAATTTCCATAGTCGCCATCACCATTAAGGTCATCATATATGATGTCGCCATACCAAATGGCATTCTGCCTGATCGCATTTCCCGGCCGGAGTTTGTACCCTGCTGTGAGCATGGCCTGAGCCCATTTCAGGTCATCGGCGGTGCGAAGCATACCATCTTTTGGACCGCCCGTGATATTCACGGTGCCATCTGTATTAAAATACGAACCCGATCCTTTGTAGACTTTATAGATGTAATGTTCATTGATCATTTTTCCTTCAAGTGCTCCGGAATTATAAACAGCACTCAGGTTTGACTGGTATACTTTATTGCCACTGGCATCTGTCACGTAGCCTTCGACAAGCTTACCCCTGAACTTTGTGACCATGTTCTGGGTATAGGCAAAGTTGGCATTGACATTATACCTGAAAGCGCCTGCATTACCTCTTGTACCGACAGTTATTTCAAATCCCTGATTTTGTACTCCCGCCAGGTTAACGGTAGGAGCAGATGCGATACCCGCGGTAATGGGTATTGCAATGGAGGAAAGGATTCCATCCGTATTACGGCGGAAGACATCGAACTCTACATTCAGTCGGCTACCGAACATGGATGCGTCGAAACCGAGGTTCATGATATTGGTGGATTCCCAACGAAGGTCCGGGTTCGAATACCGGCCAATTGCCAGTCCGGATGCCTGGACGTTATTGAAGGAATATAGATTGGTGGAGTAGGTTGCCTGCCAATCGTACAGTCCGGAAGCATAGGCGCCCAATTCACCCCATGAACCACGGAGCTTCAGTGTATTCAGCCAGCTTATGTTCCGCATGAATTTTTCATCAGAGATTCTCCATCCCGCAGAAAACGAAGGGAAATAACCAAATCGTGTGGTCGGTGAGAAGCGGGATACGCCGTCATAACGCAGGTTTGCTTCCAAGAGGTATTTGCCCCTGAAAGCATAGTTGACACGACCAAAGAGTGAGCGGATGGCCCAATCGTTTTCAGAACCGGTGGTGGATGTTGGATTCAGAACGGTGCTTGGAACATACAGATCATAATCTATAAGACCTTGCTTCGATGCAGACAGATTGTAGTAATTGTAATACAACTGATTGTAGCCGACGAAAGCCGATAGGTCATGATCCCTTCCGATTGTAGTGGTATAACGAAGGACATTATCGATCGTCATCTGATAGTTCTTGTCGAAGCCATAGTTTGATGACAAATTCGCTGGGATCTGGGGGAATGACATCTGGGTGTTCGTAGCGAAATTCCAGCGAATGGCTGCATCCGGGTTTGTACGACTTCTGGATTCATTCTGGCGCATCTGATAGTTGAACCGGCTCTCGAAACTGAGGCCTTTGATGATGTTCACCGTTGCGTACAGGGTTGTATTGAACCGGGATGTCTGGTCCTTACCAAGACGATTATTCAGGAAGGAGAATACATTATTGGCTTGCTGGTTTTCTTCTGAAGTCTGAGCATAACCATATCGACCGTCGTATTTCGGTACAATACCCGGGGTGGTCTGCCTCACGAAGTTGAAGGCATCAGTGACATTACCCATGGCATCGTTCTGGAACATGGCAAATGTTTGAGTGCCCAGGGTCAAAAACTTATTGATCTTGGATTCAATGTTCGTCCGGAACTGAAAGCGCTGGCTGCCGGTATTCTCGATGGTTCCCTGATTATCGAGGAAACCGACGGAAAGCAGAAAAGTTGACTTGTCAGAACCGCCATTGATGGATACGTTATGGTTCTGTACAAGACGTTTGGAGAAAAAAGCATCGGCCCAATCGGTATTGGGGTATGCAATGCTATTGGGAACACCACTGGCACTCAGCTGATTTGGGATCTTACTGGCAGAATCCCATGCGGCGATGGTCAGGGCGCTGTATTTTGGAGCCTGACCGAGGTTGGTATGGGCTTCATTGGTGAAACGCATGTGGTCTGCATAGTTGGTCACCATGCGAGGCATATTCATCGGGCTGGTCGTAGAGAATATCCCACTATAGTTCACCGACAGTTTATTGCGGGTGCCCTTTTTGGTGGTGATGAGTACTACACCATTACCTGCCTGTGAACCATAGATGGAAGCGGAGGCAGCATCTTTTAGGACTGAAATCGATTCCACATCCTGTGGATTCACCGCATCGAGCGAACCAATGATACCATCTATAATGATCAGTGGAGAACTGCCGCTAAGCGTACCCCTGCCGCGGATGATGATGCTTGCACCATCGGAGCCCGGTTGTCCGGATCCCTGCTGGACCGAAACACCGGATAATAGACCAGACAATGAAGTGGAGAGATTTGTTACCGGCCGGTCGTCGATATCCTTTGCCGTGATCATGGATACAGCTCCTGTCATGTTGACTTTTTTCTGGGTGCCATAACCTACTACCACAACAGACTCCATCGTTCCTTCATCAGAATCGAGACTGATATTCGCGGTGGATATGCCCTGCGTAACGACCAGCTCTTTAGTGGCAAAACCCACACTGCTTATCCGCAGACGGTCACCTGTCTTTGCCGGCAGGATGAAAGTACCGGTTGCATCAGTCTGGGTTCCAGCATTACTGGTAAGGTTGACAACATTGACGCCCGTCAATGGCAGATTGTCTTTTGATGAGGTTACAACACCCTTGAATTGGGTTTGTGCGTAGCTCGACACTGAGAATAGTGCCGCGAAAAATGCAAGCAGCAGCATCCTGAGTTTTGGTCTTGGCATAAAGTTTTGGTTTGACATGTTTAGAGTAAACGATTTTTAATGACAGCACTTATCTTACAAGACAACGAATCTTGAAAATTTTTTGTCAGGGGGGGGGTGAAAATACCGATTATATAGGGGTAAAATCCTAAAAAGTCCTTGTGGAATGAATTCTTGAAAACAAACCCGGAAGAAAATTCACAGAATGTTCAGTAATTCGCCCTTTTAAGGGAACAAGATGTTATACAAATTCAGAATAACACTTCCTTAATAATTGAACATCCCTCAATATTTTCAAACATTTTAAAGTGGATGGACATGCTGACCAGGTGCATCCTTTAATTTTATCAGGTGTAAAATGATGATAAACCGCTTTCTCCGGATGCCAAAAACCTGGTCACACCCATTCCTTCAGCAGGCCAAACAAAGATTAATGGCCATTGGCATAGCTGTCGCGACTTCTGTAATACCACGGACAGGAAACAGCCAGGATCTTTTCTTTAAAAAGCTTACCGTGGAAGACGGACTGTCGCAGAATTCAGTCCTTTGCTTCGCGCAGGATCGCCAGGGCTATATGTGGATTGGCACGAGTTCGGGCCTGAACAGGTTTGATTCCCGAACATTCAAAGTGTTTAAAAAGCAGCAAAATGAGCCCGGTAGCCTCAGTAATGACTACATCCTATCGCTATTAAATGATTCGAAGGATATGCTTTGGGTAGGGACAGCCGGTGGACTGAATGTTTACGATAACAGAACCGCAAGTTTCGCACAATACCATCATGCTGAAGGGAAACCAGGCTCTCTCAATAGTAATAGAATCTTAAGTTTATACGAAGACCGTAAAGGACAAATCTGGATCGGAACGTCTAAAGGCCTCAATTTGTTAAGTATACCCGGCGGAAAAACCTTTGAAAAATTGGACCTTGCCGCTTCAGCAGGTGACCGCTCAGGTGGGGAGATCAGGGCCATTCGCGAAGACTTCAAAGGGAATATCTGGGTAAGTGCATCAAATGGTGTGTACCGGATATCTAGAAATTTCAGTGAATTCATCATTAAAAGATTCAATATCGGATCTGTCGGAAAATTGTCAGAAGACCTCACCTGCACTTCCATTGAAGAAGATGAAGACCGGAACCTTTGGTTCGGTACGATCGGTGCCGGCTTATTCCTTTTTGATGAATCAACGTCTTCTTTTACTCCGGTAGCAAATGCAAGCAACGATAAAACCAGGTTGCCACATGATTACATCAGGAAGCTTAAAGCCGATGGAAACCGAAAATTATGGATAGGAACCCAGGAGGGACTATCCGTACTGGATACAAAAGAGCATACACTCCTCAGCACCTTTCAGCACGACCCGGAAGACAAGAACAGTTTATCGCAAAATTCGATTTATGACATCTTTTGGGATCGGACAGGCAATATCTGGACAGGGACCTACTATGGAGGTGTCAGCATGGCCTATGCAAAAAAAACTCCCTTCAAACTTCTACAGGCAAGCGGAAAAAACAAAGGCCTTAGTAATAATGTCGTGAGTGCAATCTTAGGGTATGATGCTAAAGGTTTGTGGTTTGGATCTGATGGAGGCGGACTGAATTATCTGGATCGGATTTCCGGGAAGTTTTCATACTACAAGTACAATGTCAAGAACCCAAAGTCGATTGGATCCAATCTGGTGAAAACAATTTTCAAAGATTCCGCCGGCAGGTTATGGATCGGAACACATGGTGGCGGATTGAATCTATTTGATGAAAAATCAGGTGAATTCACCCGATTCAAACATATAAAAGGAAAGAACTCCATCAGCAGCAATGATGTTCTGAACATGATAGAGGACAATGAAGGGACCCTTTGGATCGGGACGGAAAATAATGGTCTCACTTCATTTGACAGACAGAAACAAGAATTTTCCACATATCATCCTGATTCCACGGGTAGCTTTCAATTAAAAGCCAGTCAGATCAAGTCGATGATACAGGATCTTCCGGGGAATATCTGGCTCGGTACGGAAAACGGACTCTTTGTGAAGCAAAAAAATGCTGCAGGTTTCAGGCATTACGAACACAAATTCTCCGATGGGAAAACATACCCGTCATCTCAAACGGTCGGCAGCCTGTATTTGGATCAGCGTCAGCAAATCTGGGTGGGCACCGTGGCGCACGGCATCTATCTAATACAGCCGGGAGAAGACAGATTGCTGAACTTCACGATAAAAGATGGCCTTCCGAGTAATAATATCAAAGGCATGATCGAGGATGATTCTGGAAATATATGGATCACCACAGACAAGGGGCTCTGTAAAAGCGAAGCCGGGTATAAAGACTTCGTAGCCTTCAACGTATACGATGGGCTTCCGGGAAACGATTTCAACCCTAATTCCTTCTATCGCCACTCAACGGGTGAGATATATATTGGAGGCCTTAATGGGATCGTTCATTTCCAGCCCTCTGAAATACAGAAAAACAACAGCAATAGCACCATCGTTTTTAGTTCACTAAGGATCGGCAATGATGTTGTGGATGCATTAAGATACCCGCAGGTACTGCAAACAGATATAAGCTTCGCACGCGGGATCACATTGAATCACCAACAAAATGACTTTACCATTGATTTCAGGTTGCTCAATTATATAAAGCCATCCAAAAATACGTACGTCTATAAACTGGAGGGTTTCGACAATGACTGGGTCATTTCAGAAAACGGCAGTGCCACTTATACGAATCTCCCTACCGGCACCTACCGTCTTCAGGTAAAAGCAGCAAACAACGATGGGATCTGGGCGAACAACACAGCAGTGATGGAAGTGCGTGTCAACCCACCCTTATGGGCCAGCAAGGGTGCATACTTGCTGTACTTCCTGATATCCTCTTTCTTCCTCTATTTATTGATCCGCTATTTCAGGATAAGGGTAAGATACCGCCAGGAGCAGGAACTGCAACAATACAAACTAGACTTTTTCACAAACATATCCCATGAGATCAGAACGCGATTAACACTCATCGCGACGCCATTGGAGACCATTCAGCATGTGGATTTCCCAAATGATGGGGTGCGGAAACAAATTCAAAACATCCGGAAGCACACTCAAAAGCTCTCCACGTTGGTGAGCGAGCTGATGGATTTCAGAAAGGCAGAGACAGGAAATCTTCAACTGAACTGTTGCGTCGCTGACCTCAAGTCATACCTCGCGGAGATTGTCCAGCCATTGGGTGATGCTGCCATGGAAAAAGGCATACGATTCGAGATATCCTTACCGGAAGAAGATGTCAGCGTCCTCATTGATAAGGCTCATTTTGAAAAAGTCATCACCAATCTACTGACGAATGCACTTAAATTCACAGAAAATGGTGGCAGCGTTGGCATTAGTCTAGATGTACAGAAAAATACCGCCATCATCAGTATATGGGATACAGGAATCGGTATTTCACCCGCCAATGTGCGTAAACTCTTCACGAACTATTTCCAGGTCAGCAATGAAAAATCTGAAAATACGGGATATGGCATCGGCCTTGCACTCTCCAGAAGTATTGTAGAGCTGCACAACGGCACCATAGATGTCGCGAGTACACTTAAAAGGGAAAACAAACAAGGCTATACGGTATTCTGGGTTAAGCTGCCTCTGCAAACAATGTTGAGTGAAGCAACTAGACATAAAAAAACGCCCCTCTTGGATGACGTCGATGAACCTGCACTTGCTGATGCTGCCATCGGAAAAACTTTAAAACCAGTACTACTCATCGTCGAAGACAATGATGATCTGAGGGAATTCATGAAAGATTCACTGTCCACTGAATTTGACATCCATGAATCATCTGATGGGAAAATGGGTCTATCCATGGCTCAGAAACTCATCCCTGAACTGATCATCTCAGATATCATGATGCCTGAGATGGATGGTCTTGAACTCTGCAGGTGCTTGAAGTCTGATATCAGGACAAGCCACATACCTGTGATCCTCTTGACGGCGAAATCAACCATCAACGACCAGATCAGTGGGCTTGAGCAGAAAGCTGATGCATACATCACCAAGCCCTTCAACCTGACCCTTTTGATAACCCAGATCAGGAACCTTATTGATAACAGAAAGCATCTGCAGCTTGCATTGAGAAATCGTTATCTCAAACTGAATGATATCTCCATTGAAGAAGTGATGATAGATCGGTTCCTTGAAGATATCGTTTCATTTATAGAAGGGAATCTTGACAATGGAGCATTCAGCGTGAGTGTATTAGCCAAACATGCCGCAATGAGCCAGCCGGTCCTTTATAAAAAAATCAAGGCACTTACAGGAATGTCCGTCAATGATTTCATCAAGTCTATCCGACTCAAAAAAGCAGCAGGACTTATCCTCACAAAAAAACACACCATTTATGAAGTTGCTTACATGGTAGGCTTTTCGGATCGGAAATATTTCAGCAAAGAA
>JBIKIB010000043.1:0-15201 GCA_044361845.1 Chitinophagaceae bacterium
TTTCTACTGGTGAAAGTCCGGAGATGGTTGGAACAGCTGCATCGACCAGCGTACCTGTGAGTTTATACACACCATCGAACTTATTCTTGATGGCGATTTCCACCAATGCTTCTTTGCTGGAGCTGATCTGTTCACCACCGGCATCTGAGATTTTAAATCCAAGTGCATAGCGGCTGCTGAGATCGATCGTGGAAGGATCAAGTTTTATCTTGATGAATTTCACGAATTCACCTGCGGCGAAGTTGACGGTCCAGTTTGTTCCATCAAAAGGGTTCTCCGCAGCGTTTGTATACCCAGTGAATGGTTTTATTGCCGAGCTGTGAGCCGTATTGAAGGCCGTGATCAGGGCATTGTTCAGGGCGATCTTGACGGTCACGGCTTTGTTCAGGTCGGCGTTTGAGACAGCGTCGCGCCTGATCTCAAGTACCTTGACATCAACTGAACCTGGGTTGGCATCGAGGGCGATGGTGTTGATCTCTTCCGCTGCCTGGGGCAGTTTGATCAGGGATTTCTCTTTGTTCTCGATGCCTTTGTTCACATCCTGCTCTTTGATGCAGGATCCCGCGAAAGCGAGGATCGAAAGGAAGAGAATGATTTTATTTATTGATTTCATTGTATTCATTTTTTATGATCTGGAAACATGTAATGAAGAATCATCATTTATCCCACCACATCCTGGCATACTGCGAGTTGCTGGCTCCATTCGCCTGGTAGCGGTCAGCAGCAACCTTGTAATTTTCAGGATTCAGTTGAGGTTCATTCGGACCATAGTTCAACCTTCTTGGTATTGCAGTGGTACCCGGAGCCGGTGTGAGTGCCGGGAATCCTGTTTTCCTCCAAACGCTCCAGCCTTGCATTCCATTAGGGTACCAGGAGATCCACTGCTGTGTAGCGATTTTTTTTGCGATTTCACCACCTGCTAGGCTAACATCGGGATTTGCCATGTAACTGACCAGTGCTCCCGCGTTTGAGATTCCCCATTGGTTCCAGCTGGCTTCAATTCCCTGGCTGTAGAGATTGGTCGCATTTTCTGACGTCCATCCAAGGTTTGCGGCTTCAGCCCTTGCCAGCAACATATGGGATGCTGTAATGACTGGAACACCTGATGTACTAGTGGCAACACTGGTCGCCATCAGCCTGGCAAAGTTTGTGTTGGCGTTAGAAAAAGCGACGGCTGCATCCCGTGTGAGGCCGAATGGGAACCCAACGGTGGATGTACCGAAGACCGTGTTGCGAAGGTCTGAACGACTATTCATCCAATCGAGGAGTGGCTTGGATACGGAGTAATCATCACGTTTTGTGACGTTATAGTATCCAAAGAAGGGGTTGTTGAAGTTTCCGCCGGGGTATGTGAGAATGGCATTATCGGCATTGGTGCTGATATGTCCTGCACCATCTGCAAGTGCTGCAGCGAACTCCGTTTTTCCATTAGCGGCATTTGCTTTGGATATCCGAAGGGCGATGAGCATGCGCAGGGAGTTGCCGAATTTTTTCCAACGAGCAGTACTGCCATTGAACAGAATGTCGCCGGTCGGTGCCAATCCGCCATCGAATTGCGCCACAGCTTCTTTCAGTTCTTTCAGGAAATCGGCGTAAACGCTCTCCTGAGTGTCATATGGGATAAGTCCCTTTCCTTTCAATGCTTCCTTGTAAGGCAGGTCACCGTACAGATCCGTCAGGATCCAGTAGTTATAGACTTTAAGGATCCTTGCCACAGCGATCTGGTTCGCATTGGAACCGTTCACGGCAGCCTTCACCTTGGTTGCGTCATCGCTGTTGTAGTTGATGATGTTCTGCAGGTCGTACAATACACCGGAGTAGAACCCATCCCAGTTGGCCGTAGGCGTGGCATAGCGGGAAACATCCGTGTATTGTGTCTCTGAGAAATATTGACCATACAGCCCGGCGATGGTGACCACTCCGCCGGCGTCCCATGTCCGGTTCCCGATGGCAGAGAGTGCATTGGTCAGAAGAGCCGAGGTGATGGGCTCTGTTGTCTGGTTTGGATTCTGGTTGATCGTTCCAAAATCCACTTTCTCACATGACGGTCCGGTCACCAGTACCGCTGCTATGGCCGCCGTGTATGTCAGTTTTCTTATGTTCAATTTCATGTCTGTCTGATTTTGGAGATTAGAAATTCAGTTTGAGGTTCACACCGACACCACGTGTACCTGGGAATTGTCCGTCTTCTCCGAAGTTACTCACGACTTCAGAAGGATCGAAGTTCTTTGCTTCAGACCAAATCAGTACGGGGTTACGGGCGATGACGGAAAGTTGTGCACCATGTACATATTTACCAAAGTTCCCCATTTTCGATACGGGCAGATTGTAGCCGAAGCTGAGTTCACGGAGCTTCACGAAGGACAGGCTGTGAACATATGGTTCGGCGATCTGGCCGTAATAGAACTGATGATAGTAATCCTGTGCGTTCACATAGGTCTCTACTTTGGTTTTCTCATCGACTGAGCTCACCCCAACGACTTTCACGCCGCCGCCATCAGCAACTGCGGTCCTGACATTGATGCCTTTGTCGTTCAGACCAGCCGTGCCAGCCATGAGACCGGAAAAATGTCCCCACATTTCAGACAGGGAGAAGAACTTACCACCGACCTGATAGTCGAGGGAGAATCCGAGAACGAACTGTTTGTAGGAAAGGTTGCTCAGGAAGCCTCCGTTGATCTTAGGAACGATGGATCCCCATTTTTTGGTAGCGTCTGTCAAGAAAAGACCTGTGTTAGGATCTACGATCGCTTCACCGGCAGTGTTGCGTTTGATACCGCCGCCGATCAGTTGTCCCCAATCCTCACCTTTCACCTGGAATGCGCGTGCAAAGCGGGTACCGAATGATCCGCCGGAAAGGAGGATCTGGTTCTGGCCTGCAACGATCTCTTTGACAGGGTTCTTGATCAGATAGGAGAAGTTGGTGCTAAGATCCCAATTCCAGTTCTTGTTGGAGATGGCTTTACCATTGAGTACCAGCTCAACACCTTGTCTTTCGACGCGGGCAGCGTTGACTGAAGTCGAGGTGAATCCGCTCACACCACTGAGGGATACATTGACGGGGATCTTGTCGGCTACTTCATTGAAATAAACAACATTCAGGCCCAGTCGATTGCCGATGAATTTCAGGTCGATTCCGGCCTCAATGGTGGTGATAAGTGCACCTTGCAGGTTCGGGTCAGGGTAATTGTCAGGTGTACCCATCAGGAAGTTCGATCCCCACTGGAACTGATTCACCCCATAGGTGAAGTTTGTCGCATAGATTCCAAGGCTTTCTGGTTTCTTTCCCCAGCTTCCGAATAATTTTCCGAAAGAGAACCATTTTGGTTTTGTGTTCCACAGCTGACTGAAGATCAATGCTCCACCTGCTGAAGGATACACGAGGCTTGGCTTGGTGGGAGAAAGCGTTGATCCCCAGTCCTGACGACCCGCGAAGGTCACACTCACGAACTTCTTATATTCCAGATCGGCTGATCCCAGGATCGAGTTGACCTGTTGGCGTTGACGGGTGTTGCCGATGGATGCGGTCGCCTTAGAGTTTGCTAATGAGTACAGTCCGGGAACGTTCAGACCCTGGTTGGTGTTCGAAGAATTGTCGTTGTAGTTGTACTTGAAGATGTTTCCTCCAAAGGAAGCATTGACGGCGAAGTCTCCGAAGGTATTGTTGTAGAAGGCGAGCAACTCATAATCTGTACGCTGGAGGTTGGTGGAGCCTGTAGAATACCCGGCCAGTGTGCCGGTTTGCAGGGCTGCTTCTTCCAATGCACTCGTTGTGATATTTTCATAATAGCTCATGAGCTGATTGCGACGAACGGTACCGCGGATGCGGAAGTGGTTGTCGAGCTTATAGGTCAGGCCTACGTCACCCCAGAGCCTGTTACGGTCCTGTGTGTTGTTGATCTCGTTGAAATAGGTATAGAAATTATACCAGTAGTTTGCCTTATAGAAATTCTGCGGTGCTGCCGGGTTGAAACCATCCGGGTTGAAACGCAGGTTCCATGATCCGAATGTTCCGTATGGCGAACGCATATTGGCCAGTTCCTTCATCTTGTCCATCTCCACATCCCTATGGAACCATTGGTTGAATGAACCTTGTGACTGGTTGGCATATCCATCCACGAAATCCCCTTTGATCTGGTTGGAGGAGAAGGTGAGGTTCGAGCTGATGGTGAAGTGTGTGCTCAGGTCGAAGCTTGCGTTGACATTGAAATTATTCCGCATGGAGCTCGAGTTGGGCATCGCTCCTTTGATATACTGGTTCGTGTACGAGGCGCGGAAATTATAGTTGTTCGCGCTCTTTCCGAAACTGATATTATTGGTTGACGTGATGCCTGTCTGCCAGAAATCCCTGGAGTTATTGGGCTGCGGTGTCAGTTTTGTCGTCTGGTACGAATATTTATGGCCAGGATACCATGCATACCATGGAATGTGTTCCTGTCCAACCATCCGGGGACCCCAGCTGGCGTCATCGGTGTAGTCGTGGTAGTATTTACCGTTGAGGGATTTCCATTCATCAGGCATGCCCGGCTTCCAAACGAATTCCATCAGGTCACCCACGGAGCCACCTGCGTAAAGATTTTGGTATTGGGGGAGTATATAGACTTTGTCCACTGTAACACCGGTATTGACTTCAATCCCGATATCATTACCCCGTCCAACTCTTTTCTTGGTCGTGATGATGATCGCACCTCCGGTAGCCTGGCTGCCAAGGAGTGCTGTGGCATTGGCACCTTTAAGGATGGTGATATCCTCAATGTCATCAGGATTGATGTCGAATGATCCCGTAATGGTGCCATCCACGACATAGATCGCGGACCTGTCACCCAGACCAAGGCCGCCGCGTATCCTGAGGAATGCCTCCGAATTCAGCTTGGCAGCTGATTGGCCTCTTGTTTGTACACCTGCCACTTTACCGGCAAGTGCATTGTTCACGTTGGTCTGGCGGATGATGTTCAGATCCTCGGCTTTGATCACCTGCGAACTAAATGCGGTCGTGCGTTGTGACTTCTTGATGCCGAATGCACCCGTCACCACCACTTCTTCCAGTGCACCCTGTTCCAGGCTCATTGTGTTGGACACAATGTTGCCGGTACCGACTGCTGATTCGATCGATTTGAAACCTGCAGCAGTGATCACAAGCACATCACCGGAATTAGCCTGAATGATGTAATTGCCTTCTGCATCTGAAACAACGGTTGCCTTACCACCCTTGACGGATACGGTGGCAAAGGGAACAGCTTCTCCTTTCTCATTCCTGACCTTTCCCTGTATGGCACGCGTCTGGGCAAAAGCCAGACTGCATGTCAGCAGGAACATGGTCAGCATTGTCATGATTCTTCTCATGTTGCTTTGTTTTTCGGGTTTGAATGTGTAGTAATAGTAGTAAAAATGTTAAAACATATGGCAGGCAATCGGGCGTGATAGGCAACGAAAATTTAGTCCGATTCGGAACCTATACTATCCGAAATTACATTTTCTTTAGAAAATGTTAAAATTTTGTTACCTTTTAGTTCAAATATTTTCTCCAGGGTTATATTAACATTTATCATCATTTTCGGGGTTGTTTTTTCTGTTCAGGATTTTTAAAAGTGTGGAACACTGGATTTCTAGCCATTCACAGTCATATCTAACTTTAGCTTTGCCATTTCCCTCCCATTTATGTAATATTTTTAACATCTGTGTGGCTCGCATTTGCATGGAATTTACCCATAGCGTTGCCCTTTTACAGAAAAGGCCTGGTATTCAAGTCATTTTGGAAGAATATTTCCCAACTCGTCTCCAGTGTCATGTAAGTAGTAGACCGATAAGAGCCAGGCAAGCGCCAGCTTTTTATTTTGGCATTCGCCGGCATCGAATCTGCGAATATGGAACCATATCGCTGGTATTATATGAACCAGTTTGAGACACTTTACTTCATGTACTCCCAATGAGAACATGAAAGCGTCATTTTCTGATTCGTATCCCAGCAAGGCATTGGTCAGAATGTGTCAATTTCGGCCATTCCGGAGGATTTCTTCAGCAACCAACATCTTGTCTTTACCTATGTTGACCTTTCGATTCACACTGTTTTTTTAATCGACATCACGCGTATTGTGGAAGCGGTGGCAGTGAGCTTGTATTCTATGTTTTCTATGACATCCAAAAATCAGATGCCTATCATTCTTCCTGCGTATTATCTTCCAATAAGTTCCTTGAAAGAAATCCGTATGAATTTCCACTTTGAGATGGGTGGAACTCAGTTATTTCCCTAGTACCTGCTGGGGTAAAAAATAAATGCCTGCAGATGAAACTCATCTACAGGCATTTATATATTTTATCTTTCAAATAAGAGTGTCTGATCAGACAAGCATCGTCACCGGATTCTCCATGAATTTTTTGAGGGTTTGGAGGAAAGCCGCTCCCACGGCACCATCGACGCTGCGGTGATCACAGCTGAGGGTTACTTTCATGACATTGATGACGCCGAAGCCATCGCCTTTGCGAACCACTTTCTCGCTGATCCTGCCAACGGCGAGGATACAGCTATCAGGGGGGTTGACGATCGCGGTGAACTCGTCAATGTCCATCATGCCGAGGTTAGAGATGGTGAAGGTGTTCCCGCTGAATTCGGCCGGCTGGATTTTTTTGTTACGGGCCTTGTCATACAGTTCTTTGGCATCAGATGCTATCTGCGAGAGGCTTTTCTGGTCAGCGAAACGAACTACGGGTACGATCAGACCATCGGGCAATGCAATGGCACTGCCGATATGGATATGCTGGTAGGTGCGGATGAAATCTCCCATCCAGCTGCTGTTCACTGCAGGATGTTTGCGAAGGGACATGGCAGAGGCTTTGATAAGCATGTCCTGGAAGGAAATTTTAACCGGACTAACCTCGTTCATTTGGCTGCGCGCGGCCATGGCATTGTCCATGGTGATTTCCATGGTTAGGAAGAAATGCGGGGCCGTGTACATACTTTCGCTGAGGCGGCGGGCTATGACTTTGCGCATTTGAGAATTCGCCGTGTCGACGTATCCCTCCAGACCGGCAGGCATGGCTGCCACGGGGGCGGGCGCTGCCTGATGGCTGGCAGGCTGTTGCAAGGCCGGTGCTGCTGCCTGGGGAGTGTAGGTGTCTACATCCCTTCTGACGATGCGGCCACCATCGCCTGATCCGGCAACAAGGCGGATATCTATGCCTTTTTCGGCAGCGAGTTTTTTTGCGAGTGGTGATGCTTTCAGCCTGCCGTTTTCTGAAGCTTGACCGATCGTGTCAGCGGTATGCACTTCAGGAGCAGCCGTTTGTGTTTGAACGGATGGGGCAGCCTGTGGTGCCGTCAGAGTAGGGGTGTCAAGTGATCGCAGCAGACCGCTGATATCGGTGCCGGCCTTGCCTATGATGGCGATCACACTATTCACTTTCGCGGCTTCACCTTCCTTTACGCCTATGTGCAGCAAGGTGCCTTCGGTGTAGCCCACGACTTCCATCGTTGCTTTATCTGTTTCAACATCCGCAAGGTTATCATCTGATTTCACCGTGTCGCCGACATTTTTGTTCCATTGCACGATCTTGCCTTCCGTCATGGTGTCGCTGAGAAGCGGCATCCTGATGACCGTGACGCCGAGTTGCTCGGGCGTGACGGATGGTGCTGCAAAGAGGCTTGCCTGCGTCGGAACGGAGGTGTGAGCAGGCTGGGTCTGGACCGGCTTATCCAGCAGTGCTGAAAAATCTTCCCCATCTTTACCGATGATGGCGATGATCTCATTCACTTTTGCCGCTTCGCCCTCCTTTACGCCAACATACAACAATATTCCATCGGCATACCCTACGACCTCCATGGTGGCTTTGTCCGTCTCGACATCTGCCAGGACATCATCGCTCTTAACCTTATCCCCGACTTTCTTGTTCCACGTGACGATCTTCCCTTCGGTCATTGTATCGCTGAGGAGTGGCATCCTGATGACTTCGGCCATAACGGGCAGTAGGTTTTTGTTTCTGAATCTGATTGAAGGTCGAAATTAATGCAAATGTGCAAAACGATAAAGACAAGTTATGCGTGGCCACACTTTAAAAGGACATATGGACCGCGATGGGGATTCTTTTTCGACTGAACGGAAGGGCTCAGTCGAGATCCAGCTTAAGTCGTTCTTTCAATGCCAACACCAGCGGATACTCCCCCGACATGAGCAGGAATTGTTCCCTTTTGCTCAGTGGTCTTTCCGTTGGTTCACTATCTTCCGATGACAAGTCCAGTACCAATTGGTAGGTGATGAGCCGGTTGTTGAAAAATTTATGCAGGTGTTCGATCAGTCCACCGCGTTCTTGTTCGATGAAACGTTGCTGGAGATTGGTATCCGTGTGGATATCGAATGTCTTTTCCCCTGTGATGACGATCCTTGCACGTTTCAGGTTGGTGGCCGTAGTGTGGTTCTTTTGCTCTGACAGGTGGTTTATGTATTGCTCCCAGGCTTCTTTCAGCAGTATTTCGGTGAGGGCTGTGCCGGTCACCCGGTCACCCTGGCTTCTCTGCTGCATTTCCTGTCGGATCTTATGCAGGGCACCCATGGAACTTCGGGGTTTGGCTTCTTCTTTCCTGGATTCCGGGCTTTCTTTCCGTTGCGGGGGTGCTTCACCGACTATTTTTTGTTTCTCGTCCGGGCTCGGTCTGGTGGAGGGTGTTTCTATGATCAGCCTTGCAGGAGAGGGAAGGGGCGTCGATGCCAAGGCCAGTTTTTCCGGCGCATGCTGCCTTTTGTTCTCCTTTACTTCCATCAGTGGAATTTTCCTGAACCTGACAGGCTTTATATCATCAACCCTTTTTTTTTGGAAGGCCTCACCATCTTTATCGGTCCATTCCACCGCCTGCTGGAGATAGGAAAGCCTGACCAATGCGAGTTCGACATGGAGCTTTTTGTTGCGTGCCTGTTTGTATCCCTGGACGGCGTCATTGAGGATGTTAAGCCCTCCGATCAACCATGCCAGAGAGGTCTTTTTCGCTGATTGGGCGTATCTGTCTTTAAAACCCTCGACGACCTCCAGCAGGCTCAGTGTGCGGGCATCCTGACAGACCATCAGATTCCGGAAGAAACCTGCAAGCTCATTGAGGAGTATCTCACCATCGAATCCTTTCTGGTTGATCTCGTCATATAAAAGCATGGAACCGGCCAAGTCTTGCTGTTGCATGAGTTCCAGGAAGCGGAAGAAGTAGTCCTCATCCAGGATGTTGAGGTGTTCGAGGGTATTGGCATAGGTGAGGTCGCCACCGGTGAAGCTGACGATCTTATCCAGGGTGCTCAGGGCATCGCGCATGCAGCCTTCGCTCTTCTGTGCGATGATCTGCAGGGCGGTTTTCTCGGCTTTGATATGTTCTTTTTCCACGATCTCCACGAGGTGTTCGACGGTATCCTTGTCGGTGATCCGTTTGAAGTCGAAGATCTGGCATCGCGACAGGATGGTCGGGAGGATCTTGTGTTTTTCCGTGGTGGCGAGGATGAATATCGCGTAGTGTGGAGGCTCTTCCAGGGTCTTCAGGAATGCGTTGAATGCCTGTTGTGTCAGCATGTGCACCTCATCGATGATGTACACTTTGTACTTGCCGGCCTGCGGGACAAATCGCACCTGATCGATCAGTTCGCGTATGTCTTCCACAGAATTATTGCTCGCCGCATCCAGTTCATGGATATTGAAGGATCCGCCGTTATTGAACGACACACATGAGCTGCAGGTATTGCAGGCCTCCCCATCTGGCTGTTGATTTTCGCAGTTGATGGTCTTCGCCAGGATCCTTGCGCAAGTCGTCTTGCCCACACCCCTGGGTCCGCAGAACAGAAAGGCATGCGCCAGCTTGTTTTGAAGGATGGCGTTCTTGAGTGTCGTGGTGATATGCGACTGCCCTACGACCGTGGAAAAATTCTGAGGACGGTATTTTCGGGCGGAAACGATGAAGTTGTCCATACAACAAAGTTAAACAGATTGGGCTGAGAATGCAGCTCTCTGTGATTCGGTTTCCTGTATAGGAATTATTCCATATTTTCATGCGTTAGCGTATGTCATTGCTGCTCTTTTTTTCGCGACCACCGATATTAAATACCCCTTTTCAATATGTCTGATCACATTTTAGCCCTTGACCAGGGAACGACATCATCCAGGGCCATTGTTTTTGACAAGGCCGGCAAGATCATCTCCGTGGCCCAAAAGGAATTCACACAGATCTTCCCACAGCCCGGATGGGTGGAACATGATCCTATGGAGATCTGGAGTACACAGTTGGGTGTGGCTGCGGAGGCGATCCTACGATCAGGACTACGCGTCACTGATATAGATTCCATCGGCATCACCAACCAGCGAGAGACGACCATCGTATGGAACCGGGAGACAGGAGCACCCGTGCAACATGCCATTGTGTGGCAGGACCGGCGGACGGCTGCTTACTGCGACAAGCTTAAGGCTGAAGGTTTTTCTGACATGATCCGGAGTAAGACAGGTCTTGTCGTGGATGCTTATTTTTCAGCCACCAAGGTGAGGTGGATCCTTCAAAATGTAGCAGGGGCAAGGGCCTTGGCGGATGCCGGAAAGCTGGCATTCGGTACGGTCGACAGCTGGTTGCTATGGAATCTGACGAATGGAAAGGTTCATGCGACCGATGTGACCAATGCGTCAAGGACGATGTTGTACAATATCCACACGCTGGATTGGGATGATGACCTCTTGAAGATCTTTGATATTCCCCGTTCGATGCTGCCGGAAGTAAAACCCAGCAGTGGGATGTTCGGTCATACCGAGAAGATACTCACATCCCGATCCCTGCCCATTACCGGGATTGCCGGCGACCAGCAGTCAGCTTTGTTCGGGCAGATGTGCACGGAGCCCGGCATGGTGAAGAACACCTATGGTACGGGTTGTTTCATGTTGATGAATACGGGAACCACTCCTGTGGCATCCTCCAATAACCTGTTGACCACCATTGCCTGGCAGGTGGATGGCGTTACGCAATATGCTCTGGAAGGGAGTGTGTTCATCGCGGGTGCGGTGGTGCAGTGGCTGCGCGACGGACTTGGCATCATCCAGTCATCATCCGAGGTGGAGGCACTGGCCCGGGCTGTACCTTCGAGCGAGGGGGTGTTCGTTGTCCCGGCCTTTGCCGGTCTTGGCGCACCGCACTGGGATCCGCATGTACGCGGGACGATCGTCGGTCTCACCCGCGGAAGCACGCGTTCACATATCGCGCGTGCGGCGCTTGACAGCATCGCTTTCCAGACGCAGGAGGTATTGCTCGCGATGGAAGCGGATTCGGGTATCCCTATCCGTGAGTTGCGTGTCGACGGGGGTGCGACTGCCAATGATCTGTTGATGCAGTTCCAAAGTGATATCCTCGCAGTGAAGGTCATCCGTCCGCGCGTGACGGAGACCACGGCGCAAGGTGCCGCATACCTCGCGGGACTTGCTACAGGCTTCTGGTCGGGTACCGCACAGATAGCGGGGCAATGGGAGCCTGAGAAAGTTTTTTCCCCGGTGATGGATGCCCATGACCGCATCCGCCTGCTTGATGGATGGCACAGGGCGGTGAAGGCGGCGAAGGCCTGGGCCGAGTGAAATGAATATGAAAATACCATGGTATGCCTGCACTGAATTCATCCGTTCAGCAAAAGACCCATATCCATTATTGAATCATAGCTGAGTATGAAACGTTGGAAAATAGATGAAGCGTTAGGGGAGGATAAGATCTGGGATATCATTGTGATCGGAGGCGGTGCCACCGGATTGGGCATTGCGGTGGATGCCGCATCGAGGGGGTACAGTGTTTTGTTGCTTGAGGAATTTGATTTTGCCAAAGGCACATCCAGTCGAAGCACCAAGCTTGTGCATGGCGGAGTGCGCTACCTCGCACAGGGAAATATAAAGCTGGTGCGGGAGGCGTTGCGGGAACGTGGATTGATGCTTCAAAACGCCCCACACCTCACCCGTCGACAGGAATTCGTGGTACCGGTCTATTCCAAATGGGATAAATTCTTCTATGGCACCGGCCTTAAGATATATGATGTATTGGCAGGTAGCCTTGGTTTGGGGAAGACGCAGATCCTCAACACCCAGGAGACATTGGACAGGATACCCGTATCCGAAAAGATGAACCTCTCTGGCGGTATTGCATATTTCGACGGGCAGTTCGATGATGCCCGTTTTGCGGTCAATCTGGCCCAGACGGCCATGGAGCATGGTGCGTGTGTCGTCAATCATATGCGGGTGGTGAACCTGCTGAAAAATAATGGAAAGGTCTGCGGCGTCCTGGCAAGTGACAGGTTTGGTGGCGACGAAATCGAACTGCGTGCAAAAGCGGTCATCAATGCGACGGGCGTATTCGTCGATAAGATCCTGAAGTTGGATGATCCTGCAACCCCTGCGATGGTGGCACCATCCCAGGGGGTACATATCGTACTGGATAAAAAATTCTATCCTTCCGAAGCGGCGTTGATGATTCCCAAGACAGCCGACAAGCGGGTGCTGTTCGCTGTTCCGTGGCATAACCGGGTTGTCGTGGGTACCACCGATACGCCGGTCAGTGAAATCCTTTCAGAGCCACTTCCGTTCAGGGAGGAGATCAGTTTCATCATCTATCATTTCAATAAGTACCTGACTGCTCAGGTGCGGGAATCAGATATTAAAAGTGTCTTTACGGGATTACGCCCGCTGGTGCGGTCTTCCAATTCCGGCAACACCTCCATCCTCTCGCGTGACCATACCATCGTGGTGGCTCCTTCGGGTCTGGTGACGATCACTGGCGGGAAATGGACAACCTACAGGAAGATGGCAAAGGATGCGGTGGATAATGCGGCCTTTGTCGGCAAGCTTCCGGTAAAACCTTGTGTGACGGAGCATTTGAAGATTCACGGTTGGACGGATACCATCGACAAAAGCGATCCGCTGCATACTTACGGATCGGATATTGCGGGTATACGAACACTGATGGCAGAGGATCCTTCGATGACCGAGTTGTTGCACCCTGATTTTCATTTTACAAAGGCAGAAGTGGTATGGGCCTGCCGGCACGAGATGGCCATGACGGTAGAGGATGTGCTGGCCCGTAGGCTTCGCCTTTTATTCCTTGACGCAAGAGCAGCCATCGAAGTGGCACCGGTGGTGGCAGAGATCCTGGCCAATGAGGGAGGTAAGTACATCTGCCTCGATGAATTTCTACAGACGGCAAAAGGGTATCTGCCATGAACAAAATGTTGCTGTGACGTATCCGATACAGCGATCATGAACCACCTGAATAGCGCTTATTGAGCTGTCTGATCTTGTTTTTCATCACCTTGACAAGGTTCTTTGCTTCTTCCAGTGACAAGCCGGCTTCCTCTGCGAGGGCCTTGATATCGTATTTGGTTCCCTCGTTGAGATGGGGTGTGATTTTTTGTATGAAATGATTCATTTTATCAATCATCTCACTATTCTTTTAATTTTTCATCATCAGGCTTGTAGAAAAGATGTTCGTATGGGTCGATTTCAATCTTTTTTTCCAGTATTTTTTCTGCATTTGTCAGCATTAAAACGGAAACGATGATGTCTGGTTCTTCCTCAAGCGCATATCCGGCTTTTTTCAGTGATTTTGTGAGCATGGCAAAGCTGTATTCCGTCATTGTTTACGGCATCATGAGTTGTTTTTCTTCATCATAATAGGCGTGTGCAAAATGCGGGAAATCACCTAATTTTTTATGTTTCAGCCGGTATACCCCATTGTTCCAGCCCAGCGTAAAATCCATTTCAAACCCTGCCGTATGGAATGCGGGAAGCGGGTCATTTGACAGGCATCTTTTGATGTCATGATTCTTATGTTTGATACCGGGCATTTCCGCACTTGTGAACAGCATGAGGAAAGGGAAGGGATTCCTTGCGAGTTCATGGATCAGATCATCATCATCTTCGATCGACTGGTTCAGTTCTGTAGCAAAAAAGAATATATCATCCGGTTGAAAATTCCGGAAACTGAACATGCAACTGAAGGTCTGCCAGCAAATGCCATTGAATGCTATCAGGTTCAGCCAGCCGGTCCGCTTTTGTTCTTGATAGGTTTTAGCCATACCCGGTGAGTAAAGCATATATACTTCATTTGAGAACACATCAACCATTTGGTGAAGATCTTTTTCCGGACTATCTATGATTTCCGCAAAACTATATCGACAGGGATGGTCGCGCTGGAATTCGAGGAAATCATATTCTTCTGCGGAAAGGTTTCGAATGGCGGAATGTTTCAGGTATTTATGGATGAGACCGCCTGCCTGAAAGATGCGATGAGCGATGAAGCCGGATTTCATCAGATTCAGATCTGGCCTTTTCAATTTACCTCAGGCAGTGGGATGTTTTTTGACCGCTGCTTCGAATTCAAGGTCGATCCTATCCATGTCCGCTGCGTAATTGATCAGGAATTCATCAACCACATCAAGGGATATCGATGAATTTTCCTGACAGCGTTTCACGATTTCAGCGTATTGACTCATACGGTTCAATTTGCATTCTAATGGACTATCTCATGGGTTTTGGGTTATCAAACTTAGTATTTGTTTCGACAAATCTTACACTTTGACCTTATGGTTTAACACCTGAGTCCGACAGGACCCGTCGGGTTGAATTCAAATATCTATTTGACCGGAAAGTATAGAAAAGAACTCTTCAGCCATAAAGTATTGGTAACTCCGTTTGTCCTCTGCATCTCTTTCACGATTGATGAGTTGTCCGGGTGTTTTCATTGTCAGGGAGAAGGCATTGTTGATATTGGATACGGCGATGCTCCGTCTTGTCTTTTGCACGGATTCGTCCTTTTTCCCAACGCCAAGTACTTTGTTCATGGTAGCGATGTCGATTTTCCCACCTTGCATGGACATGGTGAGCAATTTACGAACCAATTCCCTTTCGCCTGTGGAAAGTGCGGTCAAAAATCGTTCCACGGGAGGTTTGGGATCGCCATTGTATTGGGAAAAATCACCCGTGGTGGATTTGATGATATCATTTTTAGCCACCATTCCGCTCTGATCATGCTCTTGTGGCAATGCGTTTGCTGATTCACGTTGACGGCGTTTTCTTGACCTCAGAAAAAAGAGTGTTATGAGGGTTGATAAGAACAGAAAAAGCGAAACTGCTCCTATGGAATTTAGTTGCGACCAGTGCCCATTTTCTGTTTTAGTCGGGTTATAGATCGTTGACCACTTCGTCGTTTCGAAATCCTGACGTGTC
>JBIKIB010000319.1:0-4671 GCA_044361845.1 Chitinophagaceae bacterium
TCACTTAAATATACAGATACTTTCAGATTCGGCCGGTTCTCCCAGTTGTTGACCATATCGGTCACCACATGCGATATGCGCTGTACGAGGATCATCTGATGATCATACACCAACTCATAACCGAGCTTCAGGAGACTTGTGCCGAGATGCGAGATCTTGTGCGGATTTTCGTTATCGAACAATTCAATGAATCCGTCCTCGACTTTGAAATTATTAAATCTTTGAGCCTGCAGCACTTCAGAGACGGCTTTCTTGCAATCCTTGCCGTTCATGTTGTTCACGGGAATTCTGATCATAAAAAATTGGTTTCAGGGATCAAGTTTTACATGAACACAAAAGTGTATTCAGGCAAAAGATGCCCAGGGTGTTAGTGATAATGTTAGCTAAGCCCTTTATGCAGTTCGGGCGCTGCGGCATTAAAAGGATAATGGATAAAAGGTTGACTTCAACGGCCGGTTAGAAGTCTGATGATCATGATCAGATGCAGTTTTCCGTTGGAGGATTCTACAATGATTTTTATTAGGATAATGGCGTTGAAGACTTGACAATACAAAACAATCAAAAAGAAACCGAAGAGTTGTTACATCGATTGAAGATGGATTTACAAGTTTTTCAGAATCCTGATTGCACAGGTGTTTTTCTTGTATCCTCAAAAACCAGCATCCTACTTCTGTATGTGCTGGGGTTGATGCCCACCACTTTCAGAAACTGACTTGACAGGTGGGCCACACTGCTGTAATCTAACTTATTGGCGATCTGTGTGAGTGTGATTTTGTCATCGCGCATCATCATCTTCACTTTTTCGATTTTTCTTCGGATCACATAATCCCGGAGAGAAATGCCTTTTTCATTATGAAACAGGAAGGAGAGATGTCCATAACTGATATAAAGTGATCCGCTGAGATAATCTGACATCTTCTGCTGTGGTGCAGTGCGCGGGAGGTTCAAATACGCATCGATCAGTATACAGACTTTCTTGATAATCTCCTTGCCCCTTTTTTCAGATAAAGGTTGTGATATGGTCTGATTGTCTTTATTTACAATGAAGGAAATCAGCCGCCTGGTCACAAAGTCGCTCATGGGCACTCCCCCACTCACGATCACCCTGAACAATTTCGAGATCTCAACATAAGGCGAATCGAGTTTGATGAAGCCGGATGCCCCCGCTTCAAAAACGCTACGGATCATTATATCATTTGTATTTAAAGTGCATACGATGCACATTACTTCCGTTGCATCGTTCAGCTTACGTATGAGTTCAAATGCCGAACTGTTATTGTCAGAATCATCTATATCGATCAAGACAATATCAGTCGGATGCTGCAAGAGTTGAATGGCATCAGCTGCCGTATCATATATCCTTTCCAGGGATAGTTCTGACATTGTACTGATCAATCGATTCAGCAAGGACTTATATAAAGGTTGGACGCCAATAATGGAAATTGTTTTTTTCATGTACGAATAAGCTTTGTAGTCAATTTTTACACTTGATTACACTAAGTCGTGCATGATAAGTTCCATAAATTATGATTTTAAAATCCATAATGCAAGTAGGGACGATCCATATGAACCATTTCATTTTTTGTGCTAAGGCCCGATGCGATCATAGCAATGCTCATGGACAAAAAGTACTTTCTTTGACAGAAGAAAGTACAAACTTATCAAGCTGACATATTGTATTACGAATGATGAAATCGAAAATTGTGAGCCTTAAAAAATTGTAAGTACTAAAAAAAAGTCGCGAGGAAGACCTTAAGGATCACCTGAAAAAGATTCAAACACTGCATTTATAATTCTCAACACTGAATATTCAGGTGTCAAGAATGATGATCAGAATACATGAAGGATAAAATAAATGCGTAAAAAACATTATTTGAAACAAGTATGTAGAAAAGAAAAGTTCAGGGCTTTTTAAGATAAGCCTTGTAATACTCGGAGGGACTGGTGCCACGGAGTTTTTTGAATGAGAGGTAGAAGGCATTCTTCGATTTAAAACCCACTTCCTTAGCCATGGCGTCCATGGAGTATTGACGAAATTCGGTACTACTTTTTATGAGATCATCCAATAGTTCCAGCTTGAGTTTACTGATATGGTCGGGAAAAGAAAGGCCTGACTCCTGGAGAATGGACTTCGATATGGCCAGCGGATGCACATTGAGTGCCCTTGCCATGAACTTCAGGTTAAAGTCTTGCAACAGAAATGATTTTTCATCGATGAGGTATTTCCGGATACGATCGGTCAGGGGAATCTCCCGGGATTCAGGGATAGTGTCAATGGGTGCAGGCAACAGAATGGTCTGCTTTTCCGGGGTATTGAAAGTGGAAATGATCTCCTGCGGCTTCCCGGGTTGCTCTTGGCTCATACCCACAAGGATCTGTGGATCGATCACTAAAAATATGAAATCCATCAGGGGATGGATGAACATGATCATGGAAAAAGACATCACATCCAGTGGGAATACATTCGTCACATGTGACAAAAAGATCACCAGCAAAAAAAGAGCAAAGATAAAGGCCCGTAAGATGGTGATGAATTCGAGCCACCGCAGCAAGGATTGTTTCCTTTTTAGATTGCGTGGGGTCGAATCGAACCTGTACTCCCTGATGACCTGCCATTGAAAATAAGCATACACGATCAGGGAGATGCACATCATCACCAAAATCGCTATATGACTGACCATGATTCCCTTCGCCCTGTCAGACTGGATATGATCTGTCAGTGGATGCGCATTGAGTATTTGAGGTGTTCCGGAAATACCAAAAAAAGATAAAAAGAAGACCAAAACCACAATTGCAGGCAACATATGAGCATAATCACCACTGCTCAAAGAGTTTTTACTGCTTAAAATTTGCCTTGTGAATAGAAAATTCAAAGGAGCGATCAAAAAAAGGATAGGCATTGCCAACCCACCTATTTGAAAAAATGTTTTGACGGCTCCATCAAAAGCGGTACTCCATTGTATTGCGAATACACAAAATATCATATAACTAAGGAAGAAAAAATAGTACGGCAGATAGAGCTTCCTGAAAAGATTCAAGACGCCAAAGAATATCAGGAAGATACTGCAATATGATATTAACTCATGAATGATTCTCACGAAATATATTGAATTGAAATCACTTACGCATATATAGATATCATATCACCAGCTCTGATGTCAGCCTCAAAAAAAAAACTGCCACACACATAGACCTGTAAATTGTTTAGAATCACAGAAATAACAGGCAAAAAAAAAGTCTTAAAAATCATTTAGCAGTACCCAAAATAAAATAACTCGATTTTCGGTACAGTCTCGGATTTTTAAGGAATACGATTGGTTCAAGAAACTACCCGCAGGAAGCTGGTCATTGATTTATGCGTGAAGATGGCTAGAGTCCGTAAGTTAAACTTAAAGATGGTCAAACCACTTTCTATTTTAAATGGAATCATGAACAAGCAGAGTAAGGCCATACCCAAAAAAGGGATGATCTAGTAAACTTGACCATGTTTCGACTATGCAAAAACGTTATGCATGAGGACCACCACTCGAACTTTGGCATGGGATGGAAGAAGGCCGTAAGGAAGTCTTGTCTAATGAAAATATAAAACAATCAGAAAAAGGTATAACAAGAAAGGGTACTGTCTGAATTAACTTTGAAATCAAGAAGTTGAAGGGCTTCATTTTTAATTATGACCAACGGAAAAGGTTTTAAAGAATGCCTCAAGCCGTTGCTGACCTACACCAACCCAAGAACAAGAAAGCCATTCCGCTACACGGAATGGCTTTTCTTATGCTGAAACCCAATGGCATCCCCTTTTTTGAAGGTTTTTCGTACATTTGCATCCGCAGATCATTCAAAAACCCACCATCCATGTCGGTACTCGTACATAAAGATTCTAAGATCCTGGTCCAGGGTTTCACCGGAACCGAAGGCACTTTTCATGCATCCCAAATGATAGAATACGGCACAAACCTCGTAGGAGGCGTGACACCCGGTAAAGGCGGCACCACACATCTGGAAAAACCCGTCTTTAATACGGTATCGGATGCGGTGAAAGAGACCGGTGCCGATGTCAGCATCATCTTCGTTCCACCTGCCTTCGCCGCAGATGCGATCTGTGAAGCCGCTGCTGCGGGGATCGCATTGGTCGTTTGCATCACAGAAGGCATACCGGTACAGGATATGGTAAAAGTAAAAAACTACCTGGCAGATAAGTCGACACGCCTCGTGGGCCCCAACTGCCCGGGTGTCATCACCGCAGATGAGGCCAAAGTAGGTATCATGCCCGGCTTCATCTTCAAGAAAGGGCATATCGGCATCGTCTCCAAGTCAGGTACCCTTACCTATGAAGCTGCAGACCAGATCGTAAAAGCCGGCATGGGCATCACCACCGCCATCGGAATCGGCGGAGACCCGATCATCGGTACAACAACCCGCGAAGCCGTCGAACTCCTCATGAATGATCCTGAAACGCATGGCATCGTCATGATCGGAGAGATCGGCGGTGGTATGGAAGCGGAAGCCGCTCATTGGATCCGGGAAAACAATAGAAAACCCGTGGTTGGATTCATCGCCGGACAGACAGCCCCTCCGGGCAGAAGGATGGGACATGCCGGTGCCATCATCGGCGGATCGGACGATACCGCAGAAGCTAAAATGCGCATCATGCGCGAATGTGGCATCATGGTC
>JBIKIB010000044.1:0-15132 GCA_044361845.1 Chitinophagaceae bacterium
TTTCTTTAAATAGAAATTCACTGGAAAAGATCACGCTGCATCCCTCAGTATGGCTGCATTCCGACAGCCGCCTGCCGAATTCGGCTTCCGAGGAGAGCAGTCCCGTGGCATTTCCGGAGGATATCAGGTTCATTTCCGTCAGCAGGGCATCGGGCCCGTTCGCATAGTGCAGCGAATGTGATGCAAGCGACTCCCGGCTGCTTCTTAAGCTGGATTGTATCCAGCTGCTGCCGGTCTTGCCATGGCCGATGTGAATGTATACAGTGGGCATATGATGAAAAGTTTATGATTGAAATTTATGTGCGATCACAAGGTCGTGTCGTACTTGGTTTAATCGAGTCGGGGGTGTTTTTCTTAGGGCAAATTTGATGCCCGTGTGGTGTTTTACGGCAGTGGATGAAAGGCGTTATTGTATCCCTACCACCTGCAGTTCCGTTCTTCTGTTCTGTGCTCGTCCATCCTCCGTCGCGTTGTCGGCGACGGGTTCGGAGGACCCGAATCCCTTGTGGGAAAGTCGGTCTTGGGTAATGCCTTTTGATGCCAGGTAGGTCACGACCGATTTTGCTCGGTTATTCGACAACGTTAGGTTGTCTGCCGCTTTGCCAATGTTGTCGGTATGACCGTTTATGCGGATCCTGAGGGTGGGGTTCTCGTTCAGCAGTTGTACCACAGCGTCGAGTTCAGAGGTGGATTCGGGCTTGAGGCTGAAGGCTTTTGAGTCGAAGAAGATGTTTTTCAATACGATGTTCGCATCCGTCGCCAGGGGTTGGAGGGGGATATCCATCCGGTAAGTGGAGTCGGGTGTTTTCTCGGCGAATGGGAAATTGCCGGAGTGGAAAAGGTATCCTTTTCGATTTACGTGGAAGCCATAGTCGCTACCGGCGGGTAAAGTAATCAGGTAGCGTCCTTCTTCATCCGTCTGCACTTTGCTCATGAGTGCTCCGGTCGATAGCTCGACCAGCTCTACGGCTGATGGCAGGCCGTTTTTTGTCCGGGCGTCGTATACCTGTCCCTCTACCCAAAGCGTACGGAGTGGGCGGAGTGCTTCGCGCATCTCGAAGGTGTAGAGGTCGAGTCCGCCGCGGGAGTCGTCACGGTCGCTGGCATAGAAGGCGGTTTTCCCGTCTGCGGCGATCACGAGACTGCCTTCATTTTCGATGGTATTGATAGGATAGCCGAGGTTTTGGGGTTTTCCCCATTGTCCGTCTTTTTGTTTACGGGTAAGGAACAGGTCGTCTCCGCCGTAGCCCGGGTGGTTGTTGGAAGTGAAGTAGAGGGTACGATTGTCGGCGTGGATGAATGGGCAGGATTCGTTGCCGGGGGTGTTGATGCCGGGGCCCATGTTCTCGGGTCGGCCCCATTGGCCGTTGGGTGCGCGGCGAGATACGTAAAGATCACTGCCACCGAGTCCGCCGGGCATGCTGCTCGCGAAATAAAGCTCCCGTTTGTCGGGCGAGAGGCAGGGCGCGGATTCCCATGCTTCGGTATTGATCCGGCCACCCATATTTTTCGGGAGGCTCCATCCCTGTTTTGTGCGAATGGAAAAATACAGGTCGCAGTTGCCGAACCCGTCCGGGAAATTGCAGCCGGTGAATACGAGCAGATCACCGTCCTGCGAGATGTTCTGTGCGCCTTCGTTGAGGTTGCTGTTGATCTCACCAATGAGACCTGTTGCACGCGACCAGCCTTCAGATATGCGTGTACTGCTGAAAAAATCCTCATCCATGCCCCGCATGCGTCGGGTGTAGATGAGTGTCTTCCCATCGATGGTCAGTGCAGGGTAGTATTCAGAATCCTTGCTGTTGATGCTGTCGCCAAGGTTTCGCGGGGCGAAGACATATGCGGATATGCCTGAGGTTTCAGCCGTTTCCATTGCGAACTGGAAGCATTTTTTCCGGTATTCTCCGGCTTTTCGGCTGCTTTCGCTGAGGCTTGGGATCTCGAGAAAATCTTCGATCGTTTCTAGGGCGGTTTTAAAATCGCCTCTCCCCGCCATGTTTATCGCGCAGGGAAGTTTGTATTCCCGGGTATATTCGGCATCCATCCCGAACGCTGTCAAGTAGTTTGTGACGGCATTCGCGTAATCTTTCATCTCGCCATAGAGTCCGGCTTTGGAGAGGTATGCATCCACGAATTTTTTGTCTGCCTGTATGGCAAGGTCTATCAGTGCGATGGCACCCTTGAAGTCTCCGTCTTCGGCCCTGAGGATGGCTTTGCTGTAGTATCCGGCGGCTTTTTTGTTCACACGGGCAGGGTCATAGCCCTGTGCCACGACAAACAATTGCCCTGTCAGCAGAAAGATGGTGAAGATCAGCGCGCGCATCGGTGTCATGGTATTTGACCGCGGGATCGAGGCAGGCTGCGGCGTTCAGGGTACGTTGATGTACTTATGCATCTGAAGCGACAGTTCCCATTGCGGATGTTCCTTGATATAGTCAATGATCAGGGGTGTGATGGTTGCATCCCTTTCCCATTCAGGCTGAAGATACAATTTACAGGCGGGTTTCACCATCGCTGCGTATTTTTCAGCCCATTCGAAATCGCTTTTATGGTAGATGACCACTTTCAGTTCATCGGCCTTTTCCACCACTTCGGGCAGTGGGGCCTTGAATTTTTTGGGTGAAAGGCAGATCCAGTCCCAGGTGCCACTGAGCGGATGGGCACCGGAGGTCTCAATATGCGTCTGCAGGCCCTTTCCCCTGAGTGCTGCCGTCAATACATCGAGGTTATGCATGAGCGGTTCTCCTCCTGTGATGACGACGATCCTTGCCGGCGTGGCCCTGACGGCAACGAGCAGGTCTGAGATCTTCGTCAAAGGGTGTTTCGACAGGTCCCAGCTTTCCTTCACATCGCACCATACACACCCTACATCACATCCTCCGAGGCGGATGAAGTATGCTGCTTTCCCCTGATGGAATCCTTCTCCCTGCAGGGTATAGAAATGTTCCATGACGGGAAGTCGTTCCTGTTCGATATGTTGCAATGAAGGATTCATGTTTTTTCAGTCTTTAGCGATGCAGGCCTGCCATGTGTTCATGAGCAGTGCGGCGATGGTCATGGGTCCCACACCTCCTGGTACGGGTGTGATATGGCTGCATCTGGGCGCCACGGATTCGAAGTCCACATCACCCCTGATGGAGAAGCCGGATTTCTTCGAGCTGTCGGGCACGCGGGTGATGCCTACATCGATGACGACGGCACCTTCCCTGACCATGTCCCCTGTCAGGAATGCCGGCCTGCCAAGTGCGGCGACGATGATGTCGGCCTGCAGACAGATCTCTTTCAGGTTCGGGGTATGGGAGTGGCAGACCGTCACGGTGCAGTTGCCGGGGTAGGCATTTCGGTTCAAAAGTATGCTGATCGGGCGTCCTACGATATTGCTACGGCCAATGATCACGGCGTGCTTGCCTTTCGTCTCGATCTTATAATGCTCCAGTAAGAGCAGGATGCCGTAAGGCGTGGCGGGAAAGTAAGCGGGAAGGCCCTGGACCATCCGGCCGACGGATTCGGGATGGAAGCCATCGACATCCTTTCCCACGAAAATGCCTTCGATGACTTTCTGCTCGGAGATATGTTTTGGCAAGGGCAACTGTACGAGGATGCCGTCGATGTCGAAGTCCTGGTTGCATTCATCGATATGAAAGAACAATGCCTCTTCTGATATATCCTCCGGAAGCCGGATAAGGGTGGAGCGGAAGCCGATCTCTTCGCAGGACCGTACCTTGGAAGACACATAGGTTTCGCTGGCGCCGTTGTTGCCGATCAGTATCGCTGCGAGGTGCGGAACTTTTCTGCCCTGCTGCAGTCGGACAGCCACTTTTGACCGCAGGTCGTCCCTTACAGCCTGGGATACCAGTTTTCCGTCGAGTAATTGCATGCGGCAAAGGTATCGTGCGTGAAAATGCAGTCCAAATCCGTTGTTTTGACCTTTGAAACCCCTTGTCTGTGAGCGCAGTTTTGCATCATGTGTGTGTATCGGAAACTAGGGGTCGTTTTTTTTGTGTTTTTTCTGGTGAGGGAAGGTTCTTGTCAATCCATTCCGGGACCGGCGGCGATGGTCTGGCAGTATGGTGCTGCCGTATCGGGGTTACAGGGGGATGTTTTCGGCCAGACAAGGCATCCCGGGGCGATCGCTTCGGTCGGGGGGCGTATGGCGGGAGCCTATGCCGAAAGGAACGGAGTGCCCGGAGGTCCGCTGCTGCTGGGTCTTGCTGCGGGTATGCCTGCGGGTAACGGTGCTTTCGCGTTCATGGCGGACCTCCGTCAGATGGTAGGATATTCCGAACTGCAGGCGGGACTTGGATATGGACTGAGGCTGTCAGATAACCTCTCCACCGGCATCCGGATAGGGTACTACCGGTTACGTATAGACGATTATGGGGGTTCGGGTACCGTCGTTGCAGAATGTGGCGCGGTGTTCACCATTGCACCGAAACTCCGCATCTCTCTTCATCTGTTCAATCCCACAGCCGCCGGTCTCCGGAGTCCATCCGCACAGCGGCTTCCGGTGGCGTTTCGTGCTGCGGTGGGGTATGCCTTGTCGGCGCATTGCGGGCTCGCCTTGGATATCGTCAGGGAGCAGGGGCGGCCGGTGACTTTTCAACCATTTTTGTTTTACGAACCGATGGGGGTTTTTCGGTTCATGTCGGGGTTCAGCACCGCTACGATGACTTCATTTTTATCCGCGGGATACCGCAGGGAACGGATGCGTGTCGATCTGCTCGTGCAGCACCATCCCATGCTTGGTGTGACGAGTGGCATTGGATTGCAGTGGGTGGGAAAAAAGAAAGAAGACAAATGAGGATCGTATCAATCATCCTGTTTTGCCTGGTCGGCGTGCAGTGCCTGTCGCAGGAAGCGGAGGTGCAGGAAACCACGGCGCAGGCGATCGAGCAGGTCACTTCGGTTGGGGATGACCGTGAGCCCGAGGACGACAGCCAGTCGCAGTGGCTCGACCGGCATCTGCGGCAGAAGCTCGATCTGAACGATGCCGACCCTGACATGATGGGGGAGATGCTTGGATTGACGGCAATTCAGGTACGGCATTTCGAGCAATACCGACGCCTGCGCGGACCATTCATCGATCTGATGGAATTGCAGGCCGTGCCCGGCTGGGATGTGGAGACCATCCGGCGGGTGTTGCCCTACGTGAAGCTGGCCACCGATCAGCAGATCATGCCGGTCCTGAAAGAACGTCTTGGAAAGGGGGAGCATATGGTGTTGCTGCGTTCGGGCAGGGTATGGGCCGATGGCCATGGCCGCAACGATTCCGTTGTTTCATTCCCCGGCTATTCCGGAGATCCGGTCAAGCTGATGATGCGGTACAACTATCGTTTCAGGAACCTGTTGCAATGGGGCGTCACAGCGGAGAAGGATCCGGGGGAGGTGCTTTACCGAAGCGGCAGGGGTGGGGGTTTTGACTATCTCTCGGGGCATCTTTCGCTGCGTGAGCTGAAGTTCATCCGGGCGCTGGTGGTAGGAGACTATCAGGTGAGTCTTGGCCAGGGACTTATCCGCTGGCAGGGGATGGCGTTTCGAAAAACGGCCGAGTCTATGCTCGTGCTTCGTCAGGGGCAGGCACTGCGGCCATATAACGGCGCGGATGAGAACCGCTTCCAGCGTGGCGTGGGGTTACAACTGCATCGCCGTTCCTGGGAGGGGTTGCTATTCCTGTCATTTGACCGGATGGATGCCAATGTAGTGCCTGACAGCCTGTCGTCGGTGGGAAGCCGGGTCAGTTCGTTCCAGACTTCAGGACACCATCGGACGCCTTCGGAGCTGGAAGACAAGGATGCCCTGCTGCAGCGAACGATCGGTGGGAGCCTGCGGTTCCGTGGGAGCGGTCTGCGCATGTCCTTGAATGGGATCAGTTATGGGTTCAGCCTGCCGCTGCAAAAAGCACCGGACCCTCATAATCTATTTGCCATTGCCGGGCGGCGGTGGTCGAATTTTTCATTGGATTACGGACTTACGGTCCGGAATGTGCATTTTTTTGGAGAGGCCGCTGTCGACCAGCGGGGGAGTACGGCTTTTCTGAATGGTTTGATGTCCAGTTTACATCCCTCCGTGGATGTCTCCATTGTCCACCGGCATATCGACCCGGCTTACAGGGCCCTTCAGGCGAATGCTTTCACGGAAGGTTCTGAACCTGCGAATGAGCGCGGGTTATATGCCGGCATAACGGTCAGGCCCTTACCATCCTGGCGGATCAACGGCCATATTGACCTGTATCGTTTTCCATGGATCACATACCGGGCCGACAGGCCTTCAGGTGGGTATGGTACGATGTTGCATGCTGTGTACAAGCCGCATAAGAAGACGGAAGTATCCATCCGCTGGCAGTTTGAATCAAAGCAGATGAACAATCAGGCGTCCGGCGTGAATATGTATGAACTGATGCCAGCGATCAGGGCGGGACTGCGCATGCAGCTGTCGATGAACCTCGGGTCAGATATCCTTCTGAGGGCCCGTGCGGAATATAGCTGGTATCGTTTTGGGTTGGCAAGGGAGGCGGGAAGTCTTTTTCTGACAGACCTATTGTATAAGCCGATGGGGAAACCATTTTCCGTCATTGCCCGGCTGGCGTATTTCGATACACAAGGCTACGGGTCAAGGATCTATGCGTATGAGAACGATGTGCTTTTCCACAATGCCGTATCGACGTTGTTCGAGACGGGGGCAAGGTACTATCTGGTGTTCGCCTGCAAGCTCGGCAGGCAATGGCGGGTTTCCTGCAAGTATTCCAGGACCGTATTCGCCGAAAATCCGGGTCGGACAGAGTTCCGGTTGCAGGGGATCTGGAGTTTCAGTGATATCAGGCCTGCGGTGTCGGTCCGCCGAAATGCATCGGCATTTGCACCTCTTCCAGGTCTTTGATGAAGCCGTTGGCGTGTTCGAATTTCTCCACGTTTTCCTTCAGGGCTTTCATGAGTCGCTTGGCATGCTGCGGCGTGAGGATGATCCTCGATTTTACGCGGCTTTTGGGGGTGCCGGGCATGACGTTGACGAAGTCAAGTACGAATTCTGCGTGGCTATGGGTGATGATCGCAAGGTTGGCGTACTGGCCTTCTGCGATCTCCTCGGATATTTCTATGTTGAGTTGACTTTGATCCTGTTCGGACATGGTTTAAGCTTGTGGGTTCGAAGGTATGGCAATTCGGGAGTTTTTATATGACTGTCCGTCAGAATAAGCGGTCGGTGATGCCCGGCCCTGCTTTATAGCAATCCTTCGTCAGAAAAACTGAAATATCCTTCAGCACTTACGATCAGGTGGTCGAGCAGTTTGATATCGAAGTAGCCGGCCGCTTCCCGGATCTTCCGGGTCAGTTCTTCATCTGCCCGGCTTGGTGTCAGGTTTCCGGATGGGTGGTTATGGCAGAGGATAAGGTTGACGGCATCCTCTTCCAGTGCTTTTTTCAGAATGATCCTGGGGTCCGCGACGGTACCCGTCATGCCTCCGGAGCTGATGATCTCGAAGTGGAGGATCTTATTCGCCCGGTTGAGGAAGACCACTGCGAAGATCTCATGTGGTAGGTCGCGGAACCTTGCCTGCAGGAATTTTGCGATGCCCGTGCTGTTGGTGATATGCGGTTTTTCGAGGCTTTCTGTCGCCAGCCTCCGCCTTCCCAATTCCATCGCTGCCGCGATCGTCACGGCCTTTGCCAGTCCGATGCCTTTGATTTTCATGAGTTCCCTGACGGATAGCCGGCCCAGTTCGACGAGGTTGTTCTTGCTTCGTTGCATGACATCGCGACCAAGGTCAACTGCCGATCGTTCCCGGATACCGTTTTGTATGAGAATGGACAGCAGTTCGACATCGCTGAGGCTGGCGGCGCCGAGTTCGCGGAATTTTTCACGGGGTATGTCAGTCTGGGCCCATGACCTCATGGGATTTCCGGGTAGTCCGCTCATCTTTTTTTATTTCCTGTTTTATCGGGCATTTATATGCCTATAAGGCATTTAAAGCAATGTTTCATTTGACTATCCGATACTTATGCACCATCTATGTGGGTTACTTCTGTCTTGACTTTCTGATGCTTTCGATACCTTCGCCGCATAAATGCGGTTATGGAAAGAATAGGTCCTTCAGTCAAGATCTTCTCCGGAACCAACTCGCAGTATCTGGCAGAGAAGATCGCCGGAAAGTGCGGCCCCGGACTGGGAAAGATCAGTATCCAGAAATTCAGTGACGGAGAGTTACAGCCGATTTTCCTCGAAAGTATAAGAGGGGATTATGTTTTCCTTGTGCAAAGCACGTTTTCTCCAAGTGATAATCTCATGGAATTGCTGTTAATGATCGATGCGGCCAGGCGTGCGTCGGCCTACAAGATCATTGCGGTCATCCCCTATTTCGGGTATGCCCGGCAGGATCGCAAGGACAAGCCCCGGGTGGCCATCGGCTCCAAGCTCGTCGCGAACCTGTTGACGGCCGCCGGTGCTGACAGGGTCATCACGATGGATCTGCACGCACCGCAGATCCAGGGGTACTTTGATATCCCTGTCGATCACCTCGACAGTTCGGCGATTTTCATTCCGTATATCCAGAATCTTAAATTGGAAAACCTTACCTTTGCGGCCCCCGACGTGGGAAGCGCGAACAGGATCCGGGAGATGGCCAGTTATTTTAATACTGACATGGTCATCTGTGACAAGCACAGAAAGCGTGCGAATGAGATCGCCAGCATGGTCGTGATCGGGGATGTGGTGGGCAGGGATGTCGTGATCATCGATGATATTTGCGACACTGCGGGTACGTTGACGAAGGCGGCGATGCTGCTCAAAGACAAGGGTGCCAGCAGTGTTCGTGCACTGATCACACACCCTGTACTCAGTGGGAATGCGTACACGAACATCGAGAACAGTGTGCTCGAGGAGTTGGTGGTCTGCGACACGATACCGCTGAGGGGTCAGTCGTCGAAGCTGAAAGTGTTGAGTGTGCATGAGCTTTTTGCTTCAGCGATCACGAACACCTATGAGAACAAGAGCATTGCGAGTTTATTCATTCACTCGCAGCTGAGGAATAAGTGAGTGGTGACAACATCATGTAAATGCCGTTCGATGATTCGAAAAGGGCATCTACTGCATTGATGAGGCCACAACATCCAATTGTAATTTTTTAATTAATATACAATGAAAACGGTTACAATCGAAGGACAACTGAGGACCGGAACGGGCAAGTCAGCCACCCGCCAGTTACGCTCTCAGGACATGGTACCTGGTGTAATTTACGGGGGTGCTAAAGTGATTTCTTTTGCGGCGCCGGCCGTATCTTTCAAACCATTGGTGTATACGTCAGACTTCCAGCTTGCCAATATCAAGGTGGATGGGGAGACCTATGTCTGCATCCTGAAGGACCTTCAGTTCGATAAGGTCACTGACAGGTTGAATCACGTGGATATGCTGGAGTTGGTGGAAGGTAAGAAGATCTCTGCCACTATTCCGCTGAAATACACCGGTGCATCCGTCGGCGTCAAGTCTGGCGGCAAGCTGGTCATCAAGATGAAGTCGCTTAATATCAAGACGCTTCCTAAATACCTGAGGGAGAACATTGAAGTTGACATCACAAACCTAGAGTTGAACGGTAATATCCGGGTGGAAGATGTGAAGATCGACCACTACGAGATCCTGAACTCACCGCGTATCCCGATGGCATCTGTCACTATGACGCGCCAGCTCAAGCAGGAAGAAGCGGCAACAGGAACTGCCAAAGGCGGAAAAGCCGCTCCGGCGAAAGGTGGAGCCAAGAAATGATGAACAGTCATATACTCAAAGCCCTTCCGCAACCAACGGAGGGGCTTTTTTTTAAAGTCCATGCGGTATGTCAACCTATCTGATCGCAGGCCTCGGCAATATCGGTGACGAGTACACGCACACCCGGCACAATATCGGCTTCGATGTGCTGGACCATTTCGTGTCGAAACACTCCGGCATATTCGTGACCGGCAGGCTGGCGGATATCGTCACGATCCGGCTGAAAGGACGGAAGATCGTGTGCATCAAGCCGAATACCTACATGAACCTGAGCGGGAAGGCGGTGAAGTTCTGGATGGACAAGGAGCATGTGCCCATGGAGAATCTCCTGGTGATCATTGATGAGATCGCCCTGCCGCTCAGCAAGCTCCGCCTCAAGACAAGCGGAAGCGACGGTGGGCATAACGGATTGAAGAGCATTCAGGATTCACTTGGCACGAATGCGTACGCACGACTCCGCTTTGGTATCGGTAACGACTACCCGAAGGGCGGGCAGGTGGACTTTGTCCTCGGGCGATGGGATCAGCAGGAAGCGCCTGTGGTGCAGGCTAAGATCGGCAAGTGCGCCGAACTGATCGAGTCATTTATTTTTTCCGGCCCCGCCCGGACGATGACCGCGTTCAATAATTTAGACTTCACCCCTTGAATTAATGAATGGTTTCTATTACTTTAGCCAACCTACATTCAGATTTCTGATTTAAAAGCCGTTAACCAATCCCAGATGTGAAGTCGGGATGACCCAAGGCATATTAAAAACATCTTTGAACATGAAAATATTCTGTGTCGGCAGGAACTATGTTGCCCACGCGAAAGAACTCGGCAACGATGTTCCGGATGAGCCTGTCATATTCATGAAGCCTAAAAGCGCATTGCTGCAGGCAAACACACCATTCTATTATCCGGAGTTCACCAATGAACTGCATTACGAGGCGGAACTGGTGTTGCGGATCTGCAAGAACGGCAAGTACATCCAGGAAAAGCACGCCAATAAGTACTATAATGGCGTCACCATCGGCATTGATTTCACGGCCAGGGATATCCAGGACGAACTGAAAAAGAAAGGCCTTCCCTGGGAAAAAGCAAAGGCATGGGATAACTCCGCGGCCATTGGGAAGTGGATTGATCTCAAGCCGGAAGATATGAAGAAAGAGATCCGGTTCAGCCTCCACAAAAACAAGGAACTCGTCCAGGAAGGCCATACCTCACTCATGCTCTTCAATTTCGATAAGATCATCTCCCATATATCAAATTATTTTTCCCTTAATATCGGAGACCTCATCTTCACCGGCACTCCTGCCGGCGTAGGCGAGTGTGTGGTGGGTGATGAGCTTGAAGGATTTATCGAGAAAGATAAGCTTTTTGACTTGACCGTCAAGTAGTAAGAGCATTTTATCCATCCGGTCCATCTTTGCCGCGAGTGAAAATTTTCCGCGGATACTGATACTATTCGTTATCATTGTCATGATCGATTGCATAGGATTGGTGGTCTGTGGCGTTGGGTTCCTGCTGCCATCCTAGCAGCCCTGACCCCTAAATTTTCCCGATTGCCCCTACTACGTGCATATCACCACATGAGTCTCGCCGGTCATATGGCCGGGATGTATGAAGCCAACCGTGCGGTCTGCCGGTATGTGCATTCCACTTCAAGGGGACACGAGGCCATCCAGCTGGCAACGGCTTACCATTTGCTTCCACAGGATTTCGTGAGTCCATATTATCGCGACGAGAGCATGCTGCTGGGCATGGGCTTTTCGCCTTATTCCCTCATGCTGCAGTTGCTCGGTAAGGGATCCGACCCATTCTCCGGCGGTCGATCGTATTATGCACATGCGAATCACCGGGGAGCGGGTATTCCCACCATCATCCATCAGAGCAGTGCCACCGGGATGCAGGCCATTCCCACGACGGGCATTGCACAGGGCTTGCTTTTTACTTACCGGGATCGTTACCTGGCAGATGGTGGCGTACCCACGGCAGGCCTTCCCCCTGTCGTGGTGTGTTCGCTGGGGGATGCGAGCATCACGGAAGGGGAGGTGAGCGAGGCCTTCCAGGTGTCGGTTCTGATGAAGCTCCCGATCATCTTCCTGGTGCAGGATAACCAATGGGGCATCAGTGCTACCGCGGGAGAGACGCGTGCGATGGATGCTTTCGGGTATGCTGCCGGCTTCAGGGGCATGAACCGGCTGCAATTGGATGGAACGGATTTTGAGGTCTGCCATAGCGAGATGGGACGTGTCATGCAAGCGGTGCGGGCGGGATCAGGTCCTTGGATGGTGCAGGCAGATGTGCCGTTGTTGGGTCATCATACCAGTGGTGTCAGGAAGGAGTTTTACCGTACGCCCGAGGAGCTGGAGTTGAGTGCAAGGCGGGATCCTTTTCTGAAGCTGGGGGAGACTTTACTCCGGAGTGGCATAGCCGAAGAAGTGTTGGCGGATATCCGGGAGAAATCCCGTGTGATCGTGGAGGATGACTTCAGGAGGGCAATGGCGGCGCCGGAGCCAGATCCGGAGACTTTGATGGAGCACATCTATGCCGATCCTGTGGTGGTAACCGAAACGGGTGACCGAAATGAGGGCGGTCAGGATCGTATCGTGATGGTCGATGCGGCATTGAAGGCCATCCGGGAGATCATGGAGGATCATCCTAATGCAGTATTGTACGGACAGGATGTCGGCCGGCGACTGGGTGGAGTATTCCGGGAGGCTGCCACACTAGCAGAGCAGTTCGGGGATGACAGGGTGTTCAACACCGCCATCCAGGAAGCGTATATCATAGGCTCTGTGGCGGGCATGTGTGCCGCAGGCATGAAGCCCATCGTGGAAGTGCAGTTCGCGGATTATATCTATCCCGGTTTCAACCAGCTCGTGACGGAATTATCGAAGTCGTGCTACCTCACCATGGGCCGGTTCCCGGTGCAGGCGCTCATCCGCGTGCCGGTGGGTGCTTATGGCGGTGGCGGACCATACCATAGCGGAAGTGTTGAATCGACCTTGCTCACCATCAAGGGCATCAAAGTGGTATATCCTTCGAATGCGGCGGATATGAAAGGCCTGATGAAGGCGGCGTTCCTCGATCCGAACCCGGTGTTGATGCTGGAGCACAAAGGACTCTACTGGAGCAAAGTACCATTCACGGAGGATGCCAAGCGGCCGGAACCCGGTAGGGATTATATCCTTCCCCTCGGTGTGGCTGCCCGTGTGTTGGCGGCAGAACCTGCGCGGGTGGAAATGGGGGACAGCTGTTGCATCATCACTTACGGCATGGGTGTGCATTGGGCGCGTGCTGTTGCGACCGGATTCCCCGGACAGGTGGAGATCGTGGATCTTCGAACCCTCTATCCGTTGGATGAAGAAATGGTGTTCGCGACCGTGAAACGACATGGCAGATGCCTTGTACTCACAGAGGATACCACCCGGAATTCCTTTGCAGAAGCACTTGCCGGCAGAATATCGCATGCCTGCTTCAGGCATTTGGACGCGCCTGTCGAAGTGATCGGCTCTGTCGACCTTCCCGCCGTTCCGATGAATGTGATTCTGGAGCGCGCCATGCTCCCCTCTCCGGAAAAGATCGCGGTGGCGATCAGGCAACTGTTGGAAAGCTGAGATCTTCTCATACGCTAACTACATGCAGGATTTCGTTCATTGCCAGTATGTCTGCCCCCGGCAAGAATCCTTTGAACGACGACCATCTGTTTTAAGATGTGAGGTGTTTGTTTATGTCTGAATCAAGGCATATATTTGCCGCCCTAACGGCTGGTTAGCTCAGGTGGTTAGAGCACAGGACTCATATTTTTGGCGGGGTAGCTCAGGTGGTTAGAGCACAGGATTCATAACCCTGAGGCCACGGGTTCAACTCCCGTCCCCGCTACAATGACCTTCCCTTTGGGAGGTCATTTTTGATGATAGGTAATGGGAGGAGACTTGATCATTAGCGCAGGATTCATATCCGCCGCGGCGGACACGGGTTCAACTCCCGTCCCCGCTACTGATCCCTGGCATACGCCGGGGATTTTTATTTAACACCTTCCAATATGTAAATATTGAGTTGATCCATGATGAAATAGGTTGCAGGCACTCTTCCAAATCCTGCATGACAATCTACCCACTCTTCAAAATTTTCATTTTGCATCAATTTCCTGAACGTTTCTTTCAGATAAGTTGATAATGTAGTTTCTGCATCATTCAACTCTTTTCAAATAGTAGATCTGTTTTCTAATGAGAAGATAATATCCTCAAAATCGGTACTCGTTCGACCATCATTTTTCCACGTTGGAGAAAAGCTTCCAGTTTGCTCGCTATAAAAAATGGGGGACTGAAAATTCTAATTTTCTCATCACCTAAATTGTAGTGTATTGAATTTTCAAAAGCAGGTTGATACCATTTATTTGAGAATCCCACGGCTTCACTTTGCGTAGGCATAACATCAACTATTAATCCCTGAATGGTATACCTGCAAATTACACGAGTTGATTGGTCATTCACAAAACCAAGTTTTCGGAGTTGCTCATCAAGAGCTGCATATTCTTGATGAATATAAATCTCTACTACAATATCAATATCATCTGTTGATCTGATTTCTTCAGTTTACTATCGACATATAGAGAAATAGTTGCTCCACCCACGAATACAACTTTCTCTTTTAACTCGCCGAGAGAATGATAGACGGACTTAATTCTAGTGATGTTTAGGCGATGGTTCACTACTCAGTATTTTTTTTAATTGAAGAAGACCCATTTTTACTTCGCGGTTTTTTCCAGCCCTTAAAATATCAGCTATAGCAAGTACTTCGTATAATGTGGGATCTTCATGAGCTGCTTTGACTTGATTCTCATATAAGGGGGCAATTGATTGTCCAAACTCTTTGCCCTTTAAATCAGGCCAAACATACATTGATTCGCTGATGATATTTTTTTTCATGGCTGGGTGACTGTGAGCGGTAGGTATCCCTTTTGATAAAGTGCCTGGCTCTGCTGGAAATACATATTGCAGTCCGTGTTCTAAAAATTCAAGCAATGCAAGCTTATTCACCCGCTTTCGGTTAAAATCAATCAATCCTGCAGCTTTGCTTCTGTTCAATGAAGCATTGATCTCCGATCCACTGATGAATAAAGAGCGGGAAAGATCTTGGTATTGCCATTCTTTTTTACCCAACAGGACTATTTTAAGCAGGATGACAATATCCTGGGGACGCATTCCATTGTGCTTTCTCATATCACTAAGCAATAAATAAATTCTCAATTCGCAAAATGCGAAATGAGAATTCGCTTTAGTTGATGAGTTATTATTTCACCAATATCCGACTGTAAATAGTTCGAAATCACCCCCTTTTGGGCTACCAAACGCGAATTTCGGTCAACTTTCAAAGGTTGACCGATTTTTTCTG
>JBIKIB010000045.1:0-15129 GCA_044361845.1 Chitinophagaceae bacterium
GGTGGATTATGATGCTTTCTATGGTTTTCAGCAACCTGTAGACAAACCTAAGTACTTGGATGCTGTTGGATTCATGAAAATGTATAATGAAGCATTGACGAATGAGGGGTCAGCACCCAAATTCACGGATGATTATATCAATAATTATATGGCCAACAATGCCAAAGATCCAGATCGATTTCCAAATACCGACTGGCAAAAGGCAACTTTTACCAAAGGATTACAACAGCAGCATTCCATTACCCTCAATGGCGGAACAGATCGAATTCGACTTCTCGCTGCGCTGAATTATATGGATCAAAACGGGATTGTTAACAATTCAGGCTTCAAGCGATACAGCCTGCGTGTCAATGCAGATTATAAGGCATCGGAAAAACTGGCTTTCCTGTTTGATATGAACCTCAGAAGAGAGATCACAAGTTTACCGAGCGTGGGATACAGTGAATTGTTCCGCCAGGTTTACAGGGTGCCGCCTATCTATGCTGCAAAATTCTCTGATGGTTCATGGGGGCCTGGTTGGGAAGGCGGCAATCCGCTCGCTTATTCAAATGCATCCGGTTTAAACAGTACTGCAGGCAATACGGTATTGATAAATCTGCAGGCTAACTATTCTCCGATAAAAGGGCTAAATGTCAATCTTAATTATTCCCCCAGATTCTTCAGCAACTTCGGAAGCAATAATCAGCGGAAAATAGATTATTTCAATTTTGATACAAAAGCTTTGCTTTTCAGCAACCCAAATAAAGTATCACTGACCAACTCGCATAACAATGTGCTTACCAACTACCTTAAAGCACAGGTTGATTATTCAGCAACCTTCAATTGGTTAGAGCTGAATGTTCTTGCCGGTGCAGAGCAAACCGATAACCGAAGCCAGTCGTTCAATGCTTCGAGAGAGCTTTCCCTTTTCCCTGAGCTGGTTCAGTTAAATGCATTTCCTTCTCTCAATCAAAACATGAGTGGTGATGCCACGTCCTGGGCGTTACGGTCTTATTATGGAAGAGTGAATCTTGTTGCGAGTGATAAATATCTGCTGGAGTTGAATGCACGTTATGATGGATCTTCCCGCTTCGCAGCCGACTTCAAAAGATTTGGATTTTTCCCTTCTTTTTCAGCAGGTTGGATTCTTTCCAAGGAGAAGTTTTTGAGCAGGGTGGATTGGTTGTCTTTGTTGAAATTACGTGCTTCATGGGGTTCTTTGGGAAATCAGAATATTGGAGATTATCCCTACATCTCATCTTTTGTTTTAGGTCAGGGGGTATTCAATGGGAATATTGTCAGTACGGCTGCGCAAACCGTTTTGGCCAATAGAGAGATAACATGGGAGACAACGAAGCAGTTGAATTTTGGTTTTGACGGATCTTTTTTCAGAAATAAAGTGAATGTTGAATTTGATTATTACATCAAAAATACGGAAGACATTTTGTTGACGCTTCCTGTTCCACTCATAGTAGGACTGGGTGCCGGTGTTCAGAATGCCGGTAGTGTAGAGAATAAAGGATGGGATTTTCAAATTGGATACAATGATAAAATAGGAAAGGATCTGAAATTCGGAATTACAGGGGTATTCTCTGATGTGAGGAATAAAGTACTCAATTTGAAAGGTACAGGACCATATATTTCCGGATTTCAGATCACCCGTGAAGGTGATGAAATAGGAGCGCTATATGGACTTCAGGCTAAAGGCTTGTTTCAAAAGCAGGAAGAGGTGACTGCAAGTGCAACCCAGTTTGGCGCCGTTAAACCTGGAGATATTCAATATGTCGATCAAAATAAGGATGGTGTTATCAATAATAATGACCGCGTGATCATCGGCAGCAGAATACCCAGGTATACCTATAGCGCCAATGTATTTCTCGAGTACAAAGGGTTTGACCTTACCTTATTCTTTCAGGGTGTAGGGAAATGGAACGGACTCCAGATTCAGGATGCTGCGTGGGCATTCTTTAATGCGGGTAGTGTTCGTGATATACATCTTGACAGATGGAGTCTTACCCGGACCGCAGAGGAAAATGCAAAAGCTACCTACCCTAGATTTTTTATTTCACAAACCAATAATACCCAAACTTCCAGTTACTGGGTAGACGATGCCTCTTTTATCAAACTGAAGACTGCAGTTATAGGATATACGGTTCCGTCAACCATATTGAAAAAGACCCCCTTCTCTCTTTTCAAAGTTTATCTAAGCGGACAAAACGTCTTTTCATGGGATAAAGTTCCCGGATATGATCCCGAAGCCCCTTTGGGTAATCCATTCAACTATCCACAGGTCGCTTCATTTGTGGCTGGTGTTCGCGTAAGTCTTAAATAATTGAATAAAATAGAAATCATGAAAAAGATATTTTTTTTCACATGGTTGTTTGGGGTAGTTCTGTTTTCTGGTTGTAACAAAAGTTATCTAGATCGTTTCCCTGAAGATCAGCCCAATAGTGCAACTTACTATACGACAACCGATCAGTTGATACTGGCGGTCAATTCAGCCTACAGTAATCTGTCTTATGCTCAGGATGGGTTTCCTTATATGATGCAATTGGAATGTACATCTGATGTACTGTGGCAAAGGCCCAATACGGTTGCACAGGTGATCGGATTGGGTCAACATACACCCGGGACCAGCATGATTCGCACCATATGGACTCAATTTTATGCCGGTATTGGAAAATGTAATATGCTTTTAGATAACATGTCAAAAGCAAAATCAGTTACACCTGCAGCAGTGTACAGACGAATTGAAGGGGAAGCAAGATTTCTGCGTGCCTATTATTATGGCAACTTGATTTCTTTGTATGGCGATGTGCCTTTGGTTGACAAGTCGATCAATGCGAATGAATCATTTTTACCCAGAACACCCCAGGCAGAGATTTTGAATTTTATTTTTCGTGATCTGGATAGTGCCATTGCACAACTCCCCCTTTTGTACAGTGGAATAGATATAGGGAGGGCAACCAATACTGCAGCCATGGCATATAAAGCCAGAATTGCTTTGTACAATGGGAAGTGGGATATCGCAGCCGCTGCATCAAAACAGCTGATCGACCTAAACTATCATTCACTATTTCCGAATTACAGAACCTTATTCATGTATGCAGGTGAAAATTCACGTGAATCAATTTTTGCCTTTGATTTCAAACAGACTGTTCGTGTGAGTGCGACTCCTCAGAATATGCAGGCCCGTAATTCCAGCGGATTTTCCGGAGTTGTTCCTACCAGAGCCATGGCGGACAGCTATGAATGCATTGATGGACAAACGATTGATAAGTCATCCCTTTATTCAACTGCCGAACCATTTAAAAATAGAGATCCAAGGATGCGGCAAACCATATTAGGTGATGGAGATACTTGGTTTGGTACAGGTGGAATTACTTTTAATATGACGTTTCATCCCGATAGTAACACTTGCACCCGTTATTCACCCAGCATTGCTAAAATTACAAACCTGGAAGTGACCAATGCCTTCTCTTCCTATTCGGGTTACTTGTTAAAGAAATATCTCGATCCTGCAGATCTAGTCTTGAATACTCAATCAGAACTGGCCTTTATGTTGATCCGCTATGCAGAAGTATTGCTTACGTATGCTGAGGCCAGAATCGAATTAAATCAAATAGACGCTTCTGTCCTCAATGCCATCAATTTGGTAAGAGCACGAGGATACGGAGTGGCTGTTGGTCAGGTCAGTCTCTACCCGGCAGTTACAACAACCGGTCAGGCTGCATTGAGGGAAATCGTCAGGAGGGAAAGAAAAGTCGAATTGGTTGGTGAAGGTCTGCGATTGTTTGATATACGCAGGTGGAAGATTGCTGAAAAAGTCATGAATGGGATATTGTTTGGAAAGGCAATGAACAGGACAATTTACTATTCGTTGCCTAAGCCCCAGCTTGATCAAAATTCATCCCCTTCATATGATTCTTTCAACACTTTGTTATCTGTTGTGGGTAATTTCAAGATCATGGATAACCCCAGGGTATTCAAGCCTCATCACTATCTCTGGCCCATTCCTGAGTCAGAGATCGATGTGAATAAGAATCCTGGATTTGTTCAAAATCCCGGGTATTGATAATGTGATCATCAATTGATTGAATTGTTTCCAGAGATCATTCGGGTTTTACATATATCCATAATGACTTATGGAAATTTTACACCTAATGTTTTTTTAAATTTTTTCCATAGACTTTGGATGTGATGTAGTTACATGCTATATGTTTCTGTAATTTATGAACAATAACTGGTCTGATATTTTTGAAAACTCATTCGATGAAAGGTTATTTTGCATTTGTCTTTCAATTCATATGTTTAATGGCATATGCTCAAACCGATATCGTTTGGTGGAAGCCATCGCCAAGTTATTATTCTGAATTGGATGGAATGGGATGGCCAAATGAAAAACGGGATGCCATCCAGCGACTTCCTTCCAGGTTTCAGTCGCTGGTCAGTCCATCTATTTGGGAGGGATCACAAAAAGGCTCAGGTCTTTCCATTCGCTTTATCTCCAATGCTCCTGAAATAGTCGTTCGATATACATGCGTTCCTTCGAGTTCCAAAAGAAAAATACCGGCAGTTGCAGCACGTGGGGTAGATCTGTATGCCATCGATAGCGATGGGTTATGGCATAGGGCAGCTGGAAATGCATCATTATCAGATTCGGTGCAATATGTTTTTTCCCAGCTTCGACCCAATGATTTTTTTCATAAACTGGGTAGAGCGTATCAACTTTTCTTGCCACTGTTCAGTTCGATCGGAAACCTGCAGATCGGTGTGCCACAGGGAAGTCTTTTCAAGATGATTCCCATGCGTGCGGAAAAGCCGATCGTTGTATTGGGTTCATCGATTGTTCAAGGAGAAGGGGCTACACGTCCGGGAATGTCGTGGACCAATATCTTGTCCCGCAAACTTGACCGAAATGTCATCAATTTGGGTTTTTCAGATAAGGATCTGCTCGATAATAGCCTGGTTGATCTGATTGGTGGAATGGATGCGAGGATCTTTGTATTTGATGGTATGCTGGAATTGGGTAACGAATCCTTTGATTCCGCCCATATGGTTCGGACCATTACGGATGCAGTGAGAAGCATTCGGTCCAAACATCCCCAAACCCCCATTCTATGTTCTGAACATGCCGGGTATTCCGATGATTACTTGTTGCCCGCTCGACAGCTCCTGTCAGATCGCGCGAACAGAATCGTACAAGCCGCAATGAACCAATTGAAAAAAGAAAGTATTACAGCGGTGTACCTCTTGAGCCGGCGAGATATCGGCATGGGTATGGAAGACATGTCGGACGGAGAATATCCAAACGATATGGGCATGATGCGATATGCGGAAGCCTATGAAAAAAAAATGAGAGAGATATTCAAGGAGCCTGTCGGTACCCTGAAAACACAGATCCCCATTCGCCAACGCCGAACACCAGCCGGTTATGATTGGGAAGGGCGCCACAGATCCATGCTCGCCCTGAATAAAACCGAATCCAATAAAATATTGCTGATCGGGAATTCCATCACCCATAACTGGGGAGGGAAACCCAACACGAAAAGCAATGCATCCTGGCAAAAATACCTGGCCCCATATGATGTTAGGAATTTTGGATTTGGAGCTGATCGCATAGAAAATGTGCTTTGGCGGATCTACCATGATGAACTGTCTGATATTCATCCCGAAAAAATATTGATCAACATCGGCACGAATAATTTGCGGGTTAACAGCAACGAAGAAATAATTGAAGGGCTTCGTTTTTTGATCCAGGTACTTAAAGTTCACCAACCGAATGCCGAGATCACCCTGTTGGGTATCTATCCAAGACGAGATTATGAAGATCGGATCATCTTGATCAACAAGAGCCTGCGAAAAATGACAGGTGCTGAGTCTGTTCGTTTTGCTGATATTGGGAAAGACATGTTTCTGGAAAACAGGAAAGTGAATGAAGCTTTATTCAACGACGGCTTGCATCCCAATGCCGATGGATATGAAATTCTTGGAATGCAATTACAAAAGCTCTTGAAAAAATAATTCATGATGAATAGGATCGCACTTGGATTACTCATATTGAACATCGGTTTGTTGGTTTCCTTTCAACTGCCGGATAAGGCAGTAAAAAAAATTTACATTTCGCTTAGCGGGAAGGATTCCCACGATGGCTCTCTGCAGAAACCCTATGCTTCTTTTGGAGCGGCACAACAGGCCGTTAGAATCGCCAGACGATCCGGTTACGCCGGTTCTATTGAAGTGATCGTAAGAGGGGGTACTTATTACCTGCCCCAGACTATTGAATTTACAGCTGAAGATTCCGGCACGAAATCAGCGCCGATCATCTGGAAAGCAGCAACAGGAGAAAAAGTTATCCTTAGCGGCGGGAAACGTATTTCCGGAGTCTGGAAAAAGGAAAACGATGGCATCTGGTCTGTTGCTATGCCTGATGTGAAAGGCTGGAAAAGAAATGAAAAGGAATCTGAGAAATATGAAAGAAGACCTTCGCTTCCCCTCAACTTTCGGGAACTCTTTGTGAATGACAAAAGGGCTATCCGTGCCCGTTACCCTAATGCCCATTTGGAGAATCCTTTTTTGTATGCTGTTGCCAACGCAAAAAATGAAGTACAGATCCCGGATGGTAAAGTGAAAAAAAGCTGGGGCGAGGAATCTGATGCGCAGATCAACCTGGTGCCCAGGTGGCGTTTTTTCAATCAATGGAATGATGTTACATCAGTCGATATCGAAAAATCAATCATTCAATTGGGTCCTCGTGAGCAACATGGCGAGATCGATAAAGGGAGCTGGTTTTGGATCGAAGGGGTCAGGGAAGAACTGGATATGCCCGGAGAATGGTATATCGATCATCGGGATGGCAGATTATACTACAAGCCATTGAAGGGGGAATCGCCCAATGATTCTGAAATCATTTATCCGTACCTGAACAGGATATTTTATGTTAAAGGTGATGTGGACAAGGGCATTGCAGTAAAAAATATTCAGTTCCAGGGTTTCGAATTCAGACATACCACCCATACATTGGGACAAATAGAGGCACGTGTACACACCGACTGTGCAGTCATGTTTGAAAATGCACAGGAATGCAGCATATCGGAATGTCGATTCAATAATATCGGAGGATATGCCTTGTGGTTGCACCTGGACAGCCGTAACAATATTTTCGATCATAATGTAGTGACCAACTCAGGGGGGGGAGGTGTTCTTATGACCGGATCCCGCTTGTCCTACATGGATGACACCAAGATCTACACGCCTGGAGAAAAAGCATCAAGGGTTTTCCCTATTCAGAATCGTATTACCCGAAATACCGTGGAACATTGTGGCAAGTTGAGGTATTATGGGGGAGGGGTTCATATCGATTCCAGACCGGCTTCGATGGCCATGTCGGCCGGCAATTATATTGCCCATAATCATTTTAAGGATCTCTCACGCAACGGGATTTTCCTCTTCCGTAATCAAGGAGGCAATGTGGTTGAATTCAATGAGATCCACGACTGCATGCAAACGACAATTGATGGTGCGGCTATTCATTTTGCCACCATGAATCGACTGGCTGCACCCAATTATATCATGAACAATTATCTCTATGACATCTGGGGATATGAGCAGTTGCCCGACAGCAAACCCCGTCGGACACTGGCAAACGGTATCTTTCTGGATTGGGCCACCAGCCATACCACCGTTGCCAATAATGTGATTTACAATGCAGGCGACAAAGAGATCAAGCCTATCATGGGTAACTGGAATCTTGTGCTTGAGAACAACCTGGCGTCAAAAACAAAAATTTTACCATTCTTGCCCCATGAGCTTGGTCCGAATGGAACAGCTTCCCATTGCATCTATCCGGAGCAACTGAGGAATATTGGTGCTGTGATCACATCATCCGAAAAGCGATGGCTGCGATACGAGGGTAAATGGGAACCCAAGCGAATTGCAGGGTTGAGGAATCTGTTCAATTATGACTGTCAGCAAGCATCACCAGATCAACCCGCATCATGTACCTATGAACTCCCGATACACGAATCAGGATCGTACAAAGTATGCATCATGTATTTCCCTGATGAAAAGGCAGCATCCAATGCAAAGATCACCATCGAGCACGCCAACGGAACAGACCAGTTGAATTGGAATTTCCGTAAGGGGGATAACCTTGGCTTCGCCATCAGGATCGGTGAATATTATTTTGAAAAAGGTAAGCCTGCCACATTCACCATCTCCAATGAAAATGCAGACGGACATATCATTGCCGATGGAGTTGGCTTTATCAAAGAAAAACAATAAGCATAGAAAACCATATGATGATTTCTGTACATAAAACTGTTCGCTGGAAAATCGGTTTTCTGCTTTGTCTGGCATCTGCCCTCAATTATATCGACAGGAGTACACTCGCCATATTGGCACCGGCTATTCAGCAGGATTTGAAATGGTCGGATGCGGATTATGGAAACATTACGGCCCTGTTCGTTTTAAGTTATACCCTCATGTATGCGATCAGCGGAAGAATCATTGACCGGATAGGAACAAGAAAAGGATTTGCATATTCCGTAGGAAGCTGGTCGCTGGTCAGTGTGTTGCATGCCGCAGCCAACTCGGTAGGTCATTTTTCCATTGCCCGTTTTTTTCTGGGTGTTACGGAATCAGCGAATTTTCCTGCCGGAATCAAATCGATCTCAGAGTGGTTTCCTTTGAAGGAAAGAGCATTGGCAGTGGGACTATTCACAGCTGGTTCTGCCATTGGGGCTACCATAGCTGTACCGACCGTCACATTTATTGCCATCACCTGGGGATGGCGTATGGCCTTTGTCATCACCGGTGCTTTGGGTTTCATCTGGTTGGTCTTTTGGTTGAAATACTACTATCTGCCTGAGCAACATCCGGGAATTTCTGATGAAGAACGAAAATTGATTGGGGAGCAAGAAAAAAAACAGATCGGACATGAAGCTGATGTGCGTATGACCATCAAACAGATTCTATTGAAAAAGAAAAGCTGGGGTTGTTTTGTTGCAAGGATCTTTATCGATCCGGTGGTTTATTTTTTTATTTTCTGGATTCCGAAATATTTATATGATGTCCAGGGGCTTCCCTTGTCGAAGATCGGAGTTTCCGGTTGGTTGCCTTATGCCGCTATGGGTGTTGGCATGATTGCGGGAGGATATATTCCAAAATGGTTGATAGAAAAGAAAAAATGGAGTTTGAACAATGCGCGAAAAACCATCATGCTCATCGCCTCTGTTGCCATCCCGATCTTTTGTTTTCTGCTTACGATCAAAGTGGATTCGTTTACCGCTATACTCCTGATATCCGGTATCATGCTGGCTCATGGCTTATGGTCAAACATTACCCTGTCGACTGAAGTTTATCCGAAAAGTATACAGGCAACGGTTACGGGAATTGGCGGAACGTTAGGGGGGGTGACAAGTGTGGTTACACAAAAGTTGATCGGAGTTACTGTGATGACGTATTCATATCTGCCCATCTTTATTTTCATAGGATCCGCTTACCTGATCGCATTCATCCTGGTTCATTTACTGATCGGTAAGATCGGGATCGATGCTGCATAAGAAATACAAAAAAATACCAGAACACATTATAGATGAAAACACTGGAACATACTTATGACTTCGTGGTTATCGGAGGTGGATTGGCAGGAGTTTGCGCGGCAGTAACGGCTTCGAGAAAAAATATCAAAACGGCGTTGATCCAGGATAGACCGGTACTTGGAGGAAACGCCAGCACTGAAATTCGGGTGCCACCGGTTGGAGCCACACAGTGTAATTTTGCCTATTCCCGTGAAACCGGCATCATCGAAGAACTTTTTTTAAATAACCTTCATCGAAACCCAACCTGGAGTCCGGAAGGTTGGAATCTGGAGTTGGAAAGCCTTGTCAGAAATGAGACTAATATTGATTTATACCTGAACTGTGCGGTCTGCGGCGTTGATACAGCCGGTCATGACAATACAACTGCTTTCTCGAAAGGCAGCATCATCCGATCCATCAGGGCATATTGCTCAATGGCAGAAACCTGGCATATTTTCCATGCGGCATATTATGCTGATTGCTCCGGGGATGGTATTGTGGGTGCTGAGGCTGGTGCTGTGTTCCGATATGGTGTTGAAGCACGTGCAGAATTCAATGAACCACTTTGTCCGGATGAACCCGCCAAAGAAACCATGGGAATGAGTCTTCAGATGAGAGCAAGAGATGCAGGAAGGCCCATTCCATTTATAAAACCACAATGGGTGGGTATTGAATTGCAAGCAGAGGACTTCGGGCCATATCGTCCCGTCAGTGAGCAATTTTTTCCTGATACAGGAGGATTCTGGTGGTTGGAATGGGGCGGTGCATTGGATACGGTTCATGATACCCTTCACATCAAAGAGGAGGTTCAGCGCATCACACTGGCCGTATGGGACTATCTAAAAAATCGATCACCCATCGCCGAGAAACTTACTACTTATGAACTGGATTGGATGGGTGCGGTGCCCGGTAAACGTGAGTCGCGTCGTTTTGAGGGGGATCATATTTTGACCATGGGAGATATTTCTGAGCAGGTCTATTTTGAAGATGCAGTGGCCTATGGGGGATGGGGATTTGACCACCATCCTCCCGGCGGTTTTCATGATAAAATAAATCCGAGTACACATCAATACCTGCGAGGTCCTCACAATATTCCGCTGCGTTCACTGTATTCCAAAAATATCAGCAATTTATTTTTCGCTGGTCGAAATATCAGTACGTCACATTTCGCCTTATCGAGTACACGTGTAATGCTTACTTGTGCACAACTGGGTGAAGCCGTAGGCATTGCGGCTGCACACGCTGTTCGATTGGGTGGTGAAATTCGAAAATTGATCAACAAAAATCGTATCCAGGGTATTCAGCAAGATCTACTTAAAAACGATCATCATATCAATGATCTAGCAGTTTCGCTTCCACACAACATCGCACCAATGGCAACAGTTGCTGCATCGTCTGTTTTTTCAGCAAGTGAACAACTGGAAAGCTGGGGTAAAGAGCAACTGAACGGACAGCGGATGCAATTGCTGTCTATAATATCAGATCGTGTTGATTTTTTACAGTTGAAAGTAGATGCCAAAGAATCAACACAATTGGAATACACATTTTATCAGGGACCTACAAATTCGTCTACCTACCCCGAAAAAGAACTTGCTTCTGGGGTGGTTGATATTTCTGCCGGAAATGATCAATGGATTGCCATTCCAATTTCATGTGATATTGTTCAACCCGGATGGCATTTCCTCATCATCGATAAAAATCCGAATATCTGGTTGCATGTAACCGAGACACCACCTGGACAACTTCGATATTATCCTCGTCCTGAGGACCCTATTCGACCCAATCCTTTTTCGAATTGGACCCTCAGATCACTTGCAATCGGACAAAACAAAGCAGCTGATGCTGACGGCGCAAAGGTCATGGCGCCCACTTGGAATGAACATGCACTAAAATTCAGGGATTTGAGTTGTTATCTGGGTTTTTCTTTCTCATGTAGAATATTTCCGATGCAGCCTGTTTATGAGCCATCTATGGTGGTTAATCAATACAGTCGACCAACGAATTTGCCCAATCTTTGGGTGTCTTCAAGAACTGAATTTGAAAGTCCTCAATGGATTGAACTTTGTTGGGATCAACCTTATGATATCAGTGCCATTCAAATTCTTTTTGACTCATCACTCCATTTTCATTTTGGCCAGAGTTGGCAGGGATACCAAACCAATGTAATCCCCTCTATTATTAAAAGTTATAAGATAATTTTTGGTTTTTCTGATGGAACAGAAAAATCTTTGGTGACAGTGAATGATAATTTCCAAAGAAATTGTATTCACCAGATTGATGTTGAACTTGTCAAGAAAATCAAAGTCGAATGTTTGAGTACGAATGGAATAGATCGGGCTCAGATATACTCTTTGAGGGTTTTTGGTAAGAAAAACTATGTTATAAACTGATAATGGCAGAATTGCGAAAATATCATTGTAAAGTATGAAGTCATTTTTATTATTTGCTCCAAAAGATATAAGGCTTTCTGAAAAATCAATACCGGGCATTGCTCCAAATGAAGTTCTTGTGGCGCCGAAATATACAGGCATCTGTGGTTCTGATATACATTATTTTCAACATGGTTACTGTGGCAACTTCAAACCAAAGCATCCGTTTGCACTTGGTCACGAGTTTTCTGGCGTAATAGAGCACGTAGGTGATAAAGTTCATACACTAAAAGTTGGTGATCGGGTTGCAGTAGATCCCTCAATGCCATGTGGATGCTGTAATTATTGCAGAAGCGGATACTACAACCTCTGTTTGTCCATGCGGTATTTTGGTTCTGCCAGCTGTGATCCGCACATTGATGGTGCTATGGCACAATTTGTTGTGGTTCCTGAGGTGAATTGTCATCTTCTTCCTGCTGGCATTTCAATGTCACAGGCTTCTTTACTTGAGCCATTGTGTATTGCATTGCATGCTGTCAGGCAAGTTGATCAAATCGCCGGAAAGTCTGTATTGATAACCGGAGGTGGCCCTATTGGTCAATTGATTTTACGGGTTGTTCGTGCTTTGGGAGCCTATTCTATAACAGTCAGTGATGTTAGTGGATATGCCCGCCAATTTGCCTTGAATAGCGGTGCTGATCATGTTATCGATCCTGTTGATGAGCAATCAATTAAGAGAATCAATCAATGCGATGTGGTTTTTGAAGCCTCTGGTGTGCCATCTGCTTTGTCAAATGGGATACAGTTGCTCCACCGCGGTGGCTCTTTGGTTCTGGTTGGCACCTTGCCTGAAACTTTCAACATATCAGGGAATCTCATCATGAGTAAACAGCTGAAGCTACTGGGTTCGTTTCGATTTGCCAATGTTTTTGAGGATGCAATAAAATTTGTAGCATCAGGTATTATTAATACGGATGGAATAATTACAGCCACATATGGTTTTAATGAAATCCCAAAAGCATTGGAGAGAGCTCTTGATAGAAAGGAAGACATGAAAATTCAAATTGTATCATGAATTATAGTCAGTTGGGGAAAACCCATATGCGGGTTTCAAATTTAAGTTTTGGAGCATCTTCTCTCGGTGGAGTTTTCCGGGAAGTAAACCAGCACAAGGCCATCGATGCAGTACATACCGCCATTGAGCTTGGTATCAATTATTTTGATGTTGCTCCTGCATATGGAGGCACAAAGGCAGAATCTGTCCTGGGAATGGCACTTAAGGATGTTCCACGTGATGCTTATTACGTATCAACCAAAGTTGGGAAATACACAGCCATAGACAGTTACGGGAAGGATACGTTTGACTACAGTCATGATGCTATAAGACGGTCATTAGTGGCAAGTGCTCAGCGCATGGGTGTAGAATATTTTGACATCGTTCACCTGCATGACATTGAATACAATAACAGACAACACACAGAATGGGCGCTTACCGAAGGGTTGCAGACTTTGCATGCACTAAAAGATGAAGGCAGGATAGGAGCAATCGGAATAGGCATGTACCCTGTAGATCTATGGGAAAGGGTTATTGATGAGGGTATGATCGACGTAGGTCTATCACATAATATCTATTGCTTGAATGATTCGAGACTTGAAAAATTGCTACCGCTTGCATTGTCCAAAGGTATAGGCATGATCAGTGCTTCACCTTTTTCTTCCGGTCTGCTTAGCTCTCGCGGAGCACCTCAATGGCATCCAGCTACACCAGCACAAAGGGCCTTATTTGCCGAGGCTGTGGCTTGCTGCAGGAGTTTTGGAATACCAATTGAGAAATTGGCCATTCAGTTCTCAACCCGGAATGCCAATATTGCAACAACGATGTTCAGTAGCGCAGATCCTGAATCGGTGCGTCGGACTTTACAATGGAGTACAGAGCCAATGGATGAAGAATTGTTGAAACGTGTTCAAGATATCCTTACACCTGTATCAAATCGAAACTGGAACTATTGATTATGAGACTCGACAGCCACCAACACTTCTGGAAATATAACCCAACGGATTATATATGGATGACAGAAGAACACAATGTACTCAGACGCAATTTTCTTCCAGAAGACCTAAAACCATTGATCAATGAAGGCGCTATAGACGGCACAATAGCTGTTCAGGCAAGACAGATGTTGGGAGAGACTGATTTTTTAATTGAAATGGCAGCCACTCATTCGTTGATAAAAGGTATTGTAGGATGGATCCCACTGTGTGATCCAAAAGTCGATGATTATTTGGCGCAGTATACAACTCAGCAAAAAATTGTTGGCTTCCGCCACGTTGTTCATGATGAACCGGATGATAATTTTATTCTTCGTTCGGATTTTAATGCAGGGGTCAAAGCTATGAGTCGGTATGATGTTCGTTATGATATCCTCATCTTTGAAAAACACCTTCCACAAACCATTCAATTTGTCGACAAGCATCCAACTTTAGCGATGGCGGTCGATCATATCGCAAAGCCAAGAATCAGGACAGGTAATTTCGATCATACATGGGCAACAAACATCCGTCAGCTCGCAGAACGCGATCACGTTTATTGTAAGTTATCGGGTATGGTAACAGAAGTGAGAGATGAAGTTTGGGATACAGAATCATTGAAACCTTATTTTGATGTTGTTTTGGAGGCTTTCGGTCCGAATAGATTGATGTTCGGGTCGGACTGGCCCGTATGCCTATTGAAAAGTGAATATCAAAAATGGCTGGATTTATTAGATCAGCTCATAAATCCACTCACCGAAGCTGAGAAGGAATCCATCATGGGTGTAACTGCAGCAAAATTTTATTTAAATCTTTCATGTAGTTAAAAAACTTCCTTATTTATGGAAATACATCCGAATCAACAATACAGCAACAATATAAAACGGGTTGGGATGGTTATTAAAATCCGATCTGAATATGTGGAGCAATATCTTGCGTTGCATGATGATGCTCATCCTGGGGTAAGGGATCTTTTGCAGAAATATCATTTGAGAAATTTCAGCATCTTTCTGCATAAGATCAACGATGACTATTTTGAATTCGGTTATTATGAGTATACCGGTAAATCATTTGAGCATGATATGGCGGATTTGGCTGCCGAGCAGCGCAATATTGAATGGCTGAAGTTGTGCGATCATATGCAGTTACCCCTGGAGGGAGAATCGGGTTGG
>JBIKIB010000321.1:0-4657 GCA_044361845.1 Chitinophagaceae bacterium
TGCCAATACCCTCGTTCATATGCTCACGACCATCATCAGCCGCAACGGAAGCCTGCTCCTCAACATAGGGCCGGGACCGGATGGAACCTGGGATAGTACGGCATATGACCGCCTCGCCGAGATCGGAAAATGGATGAAGGTGAATGCCGGGGCCGTCTACGACACGGAGGCCGACCCCACTATCCTGGCTTCCGGACCCTGGGTTTTCACAAAGAAAGACAACGACGTATTCGCATTCTGCCGCGTGGCGGAAACGGAAAAACGCATGCCGGCCCGGATGCGCATCCCCTATACATCCAGCAAGCCTGTGAAGCAGGTGCGTTTGCTGGGGAGCGATGCCCGGTTGAAGACCATCGTATCGGCCGGCCATATCGATATCGAGATCCCCCCAAGGGTAGCGGCAGCCCCACCTGCAGCCCATGCCTGGGTGTTCCGGATCAGCCATTGAATCACAGACCAACACACTACTCATGACACGCTTTGCGACCATCCGCCGGCTCATCACCGGCAGCCTCATCCTCTTTGCCGGATTCAGTCCGCTTGCACAGGTGAAGGTCTCTTTCACAGAGGGACTTGCCTCCGGAAGGGTGCACCAATACGGGCGTGAAGCCGTATTCACGGATACCCTGATGCATCAGATCACCGAACGGAAGCTGTTGGATCCGCTGCCCGGCAATGTCTGGTTCGATCAGGACGGCATCACAAAACGCTGGGTCGGCGTGAAGGCCGATAGCAGCGGATATTTCAGGCATCCCGCCCTCCAGGCCGGGTATCTTCGGGTCACGCATCGCGCCGTTTCGTCAGGCTCCGGACTGCTGACCGTCACCGGAAACGCCATGGTGTACGTCAACGGCGAACCACATGCCGGCGATCCCTACAACATGGGATGGATGCATATCCCCGTGCAGCTGAAAAAGGGAAACAATGAGTTCCTGGTCCGCACAGGTTTTTCAGGTCGCACCGGAGGTGTGAAGATATCACTCGAGGTGGGCGGCCCGCCGGTGAGGTTGCTGGCGGGGGATGCCACATTGCCTTTTCTTGTCCGCGGCATCACGAATGAAGACCTGCTCGCAGGGATTGTCTGTGTCAATGCCACCGGCCAGGGAAGGTCCCGCCTGCAGGTGGAAGCCGTCATTGGACAACGGTCACGCATAACCGAAATACCCGGACTTATGCCCTTCGTTACGCGCAAAGTGCCGGTCAGCCTTCCACTGCCATCCCGTATCGGGGAGTCAGCGGAAGCCATCTACAGGCTGAGGCTGCTGGACGAAGGAAAGGTCGTCGACAGCATGTCGCTCGCCGTGCCGCAGGTGGATGCGTCACAACACCAGGCGCATACCTTCATCAGCCGCATCGACGGATCCGTGCAGTATTACGGCGTGGCGCCCCAGGCAGGTGGTGCGGGTGTATCGCCCGCCTTGTACCTGAGCGTTCATGGCGCCGGTGTGGAAGCCATTGGCCAGGCAAAAGCCTATCGTCCGAAGCCTGAAGGCCCGATCGTCACCCCGACGAACAGAAGGCCCCGCGGATTCAACTGGGAGGACTGGGGAAGGATCGATGCCATGGAGGTACTCGAGATCGCAAAAAATAAATATAAACCCGACCCGTCGCGGTTGTACCTCACAGGGCACAGCATGGGCGGTCATGGTACATGGTTCCTCGGTGCGACCTACGCCGGACTTTGGGCGGCCATCGCGCCATGTGCCGGCTATCCTGTGCTGCAGTCCTATGGTTCGGCAGATGGTAAGATCCCCGTCGATGCCCAGTCACCGGCACATCAGATGCTCCTGCGCGCGAGCAATCCCAGCAATGTGCTGGCCCTTGCGAAGAACTATGGTGTGGCAGGGGTGTACATCCATCATGGGGATGATGATCGTGTGGTCTCGGTCGACTACGCCCGGCAGATGCGCAAGGTGCTGGGGGAATTCCATCCTGACTTCGCATATTACGAGTATCCCGGCGGATCGCATTGGTTCGGAGACATCAGTGTCGACTGGCCACCTTTGTTCTCGTTCCTGAACACGCACCGCAACAGGCAGTCCACGGGTGTGCAGACGATCGACTTCAGCACCGCCGCACCGGCCATCTCTTCGCAGCATTACTGGGTCGCCATCCTGCAGCAGCAGCGCAGCCTTGCATACAGCAGGCTGAAGTTGAGTCGCGACAGTGCGGGGAAGACGATCTCCGGCACGACCGAAAATATAAGGGTGCTGGCCCTGAAGCCGGATGTTTTTCGCAGCGGGGAACGGATCTCCATCGACCTTGACGGATATCGGTTGTTCGTTACCGTTAGTAATGGCGGGGAGGATATCGTCCTTATGCGGAGTGCCGCGGGATGGGTCGTTTCTGCCCTGCCACCGGCATCGGAGAAAGGCATCCACCGCGGTGCGGGTTTCAAGGATGCTTTCGATCACCGGATGATATTCGTGTACGGCACAAAGGGCACTGCAGAAGAGAATCGCTGGTCGATGCAAAAGGCGAGGTATGATGCTGAGTCATGGTATTACAGGGGCAATGGCGCGGTCGACGTGATCGCAGATGTGGCGTACGAAAAGGCGAAGCACTCCGGTCGGGGCGTCATCATTTACGGCAATGCGCAGACCAATGCCTTGTATGAACCGATGATGCGGGGCTGTGAAGTCAGGCTGGAGAGGGGTAAAGCCATTGTCGGAGAGAAGGTGTATAGTGGGGATGCGTTTGCCGGTTGCATCCTGTGGCCTTCGGCGGATGATCCTTTGACGTCGGTGGCCGTGATCGGTGGCACGGGCCTCAAAGGCATGCGTGCCGCGGAGTCCAACCAGTATTTTGCCGGCGGCAGCGGGTTCCCCGACTTCATGATCTTCAGCTCCGCCATCCATCTGCAGGGCGCGAAAGCCTTAGTGGCTGCGGGTTTCTACGACCATGCATGGCGGCTGTCGGGAGACCATGTGGCGGAATGATGCGCATGATCCCTGCAACCCGGCATACGCTCACATCCGATCATATCTTGAAGAAGATCTTCTTCCGGTAGAGGAACAGGCAGATGCCCCATTCGAGTCCGAAGATCACCAGTGCGCTGAGGATATGCTGCAGGGCGACGGGTACCGATGCGAAACCCATCAGTCCGTTTGTCACGGACGCTACATATTCGTTGAACCATCGTCCGCCGGGTATCTCGAAAAAAAGATAGATGAAAATCGAGTTCATCCCGACGACCGTCGCGAAAGTCAGGTACTTGTGGTGACTGCGGAGGTCTATCCACCAATAGCAGGCCGCGAGTGCAAGCAGGCACCAGCCAAGGGATGCAAGGGTGAAAGATGTTGTCGCGATCCGCTTGATGATGGGGGTGATGCCGGTCAGGTCGAGCAGGATCCCTGCCGCGAGTGTTGCCAGTCCCCACCAGACGAGTGCCTTCGCCGACTTCGGTTGTTGCAGCAGGAATCGCCCTGCCAGTGCCCCCGCGATGGTGTGCACTGCGGTAGGGATGCAGTTGATGGCGACCCATCCGCCACGGTTGATCTTATTCATCAGGAGCAGGTCGACGTAGTTCCCGAAATTATGCTGGTCGGTGAATGGCTGATCGAAGCCGGGAATGTCTGTGAAGCGGTACATCGCTTCCGTCAGCAACAGCAGTCCGGCGCAAAAAAGCAGTTGAGCCTTCAGTCCCCATTCGATGATGAGCCATGCCAGCAAGGTCGTGAAGGATAGTTGCGTCAGTACATTCCATAGTTCGAAGGAGAGCCCTGCCGGCCTGACGGCATAGATGAGTACTCCCCAGAAGAACAACCAGCCCGAGCGTTTCAGGGTTTTGATACCGGTATCATACCTGGAGATGCCCTCGCGTTTCTGGCGTTGCAGCGAAAAGGCCATCGCGGTGCCTGCGATGAACATGAAGCCCGGCTGTATGAGGTCCCAGAACCGGAGGCCGTTCCATGGATGATGGAAAAACTGCTGGATGAGCGGTTCTGCGAGGGTGCCTGCTGCGACGGGTTCGAGGTGTTCATACAAGCCGGCGGCCTCCAGTGCGAGGAGTACCATGATCCAGCCCCTCATGGCATCGAGGGAATGCAGTCTTTGTGTTGTTGCAGCAGTCATATGGCAGTTGTTTTGGCGGGTCAGACGGTTTTCACCGCATCCCGGAACCTAAGTACGGAAAAAAATTTTTTAATTCAGCGAAAGTCGGATATTTGCTGTGATGATAATGATCAATAACAAATGGTGGTGGCATATGAACTCTTAGGGGTCGTCATGTCATTTTCATTTATTCGAAATAACAGGCCCCGTTCATAGCGGGGCTTTTTCTTTTTTGCCATCGGATCAAAGCACAAGCACATGAGAAAGATCTCGATAAAGACCGAAGTCAGGCGGATGCCGGCGGACATCCATACGCCGGTGGGCATCTACCTAAGGCTGAGGGACCGCTTCCGGGATACCATCCTGCTGGAGAGTACGGATAACCGCGCTGCGGAAAACAGCTATTCCTTCATCTGTGTCAACGCCATTGCAGGGGTCGAGGTGAGTTCCTACGGGACGATCGAGACAAAGCTCCCCGGTGAGAAACCGGAGCAGCTGAGCATCACCGACGGCAGGCAGGTGCCTGACATGCTCTGGGCATTCATGGACCGCTTCGAAGCAGCGTCTGAGCACCGGGAGGCGCAATACGCACAGGGCTTGTATG